>JBAZLW010000041.1:0-13401 GCA_041650095.1 Hydrogenophilaceae bacterium
ACTCATCCTAGGAAATAGTTAACAAAAATACTAGGGTATTGAATTATTCGGAGCTGTCCTGATGGATTGCTCAAGGGTGATGGTGTTCTGCCATGGCCTGCCTGAGCCCCGACTCACCTTGCAGAGTCAGCTTCGGACTCACCACCTGCGTTCCCGATCAATCGCTGCACCGGATCCATGCCCGACCCGTCCGTTGCAGGGTGCGGGCGACTATTCGGGCGGGTTGTTCGCGTAATCTGTCTAGCAGGTTTCCGAGTGAAGCAGCCTTGTAAAAGACAGCATGACAACCATTACCCCTGATGCAGGCGTCGCCGCGTCTTTCCTGAATGGGCCGTTCAGCGTTTTCCCATGGCCCTGGCCAAGGCATCGGCCATGCTGCCGCCAACCGGCTCGGGCTGGCGCTGTTTCGCCATGGCCCGGTTCGACACCCGTTCCCCGCCCGCCGATTGCGGCCGGACTTCGTCGCCCATGCGCATGGTCAGTGCGATGCGCTGGCGAACGATGTCCACCTCCAGCACCTTGACCCGGACGATGTCGCCGGCCTTGACCACCTCGCGCGGGTCCTTGACGAACCTGTTCGACAGGGCGGAGACATGGACCAGGCCATCCTGGTGGACGCCGATATCGACGAAGGCGCCAAAGTTGGCCACGTTGGACACCACGCCTTCCAGCACCATACCGGGTTGCAGGTCCTTCAGGCTCTCGACGCCGTCCTTGAAGGTGGCGGTCTTGAACCCGGGGCGCGGATCGCGGCCGGGTTTTTCCAGCTCCTTCAGAATGTCCTGCACGGTCGGCAGGCCGAAGCGTTCGTCGGTGAAGCGCCTGGCGTCGAGACGGCGCAGCACGTCGGTGTTGCCGATCAGTCCCTTCATGGGCGTTCTGGTCTCGGCCAGGATGCGTTCGACCAACGGATAGGCCTCCGGGTGCACCGACGAGGCGTCGAGCGGGTTGTCGCCGCCCTGGATGCGCAGGAAGCCGGCGGCCTGTTCGAAGGTTTTGGCGCCCAGTCGGGGCACCTCTTTCAGCGCGGTGCGGCTGGGGAAGGCGCCATGGTCGTCGCGCCAGGCGACGATATTGGCCGCAAGAGACGAGTTGAGTCCGGACACCCGGGCCAGCAGCGGAGCCGAGGCGGTGTTGACGTCGACGCCGACGGCGTTGACGCAATCCTCGACCACGGCGTCGAGGCCGCGCGCCAGCCGGGTCTGGGAGACGTCGTGCTGGTACTGGCCGACGCCGATCGCCTTGGGCTCTATCTTGACCAGTTCGGCGAGCGGGTCCTGCAGGCGGCGGGCGATGGACACCGCGCCGCGCAGGCTGACGTCCAGTTGCGGAAACTCGCGCGCGGCGAATTCGGAGGCGGAATAGACCGAGGCGCCGGCTTCGCTGACCACTACCTTGGCCAGATTGGCCTCGGGAAAGCGGCGGATCAGGTCGGCCGCCAGCTTGTCGGTCTCCCGGCTGGCGGTGCCGTTGCCGATGCTGATCAGCTCGGCGCCGTGCTTTTTGGTCAGCGCGGCCAGGACATGCAGAGAGCCTTCCCAGTCGTTGCGCGGCTCGTGCGGATAGACGGTGGCGGTGTCGAGCAGCTTGCCGGTACGGTCGACCACGGCCACCTTGACCCCAGTGCGAATGCCCGGGTCGAGGCCGATCACCGCCTTGGGACCGGCCGGAGCGGCCAGCAGTAGGTCCTTCAGGTTGGCGCCAAAGACCCGGATCGCCTCATCCTCGGCGCGATCGAACAGGGCGTTGAACAGTTCCAGTTCCATCGACAGCGACAGCTTGACCCGCCAGGTCCAGCGCACCGTGTCGGCCAGCCAGCGGTCGGCCGGGCGGCCGCTGTCGCGGATGCCCCAGTGGCTGGCGACCATGCCTTCGCAGGCATTGGTGCCCTTGTTCGTGTCCTGCAGGTCTTCCGGCAGCTTCAGCTCCAGCCGCAGCACGGACTCGTTGCGGCCGCGGAACAGGGCCAGGGCGCGGTGCGACGGTACCGCCTTGAGCGGCTCGGAATAGGCGAAGTAGTCGCGGAATTTCTGGCCCTCCTGTTCCTTGCCCTCCTGCAGGGTCGAGACCATGACGCCGTAGTCCTGGAGATGGCTGCGCAGCTTGCCGAGCAGGCCGGCGTCCTCGGCGAACTTCTCCATCAGGATCTGGCGGGCGCCGTCCAGGGCGGCCTTGATGTCGGCGACGCCCTTGTCGGCGCCGAGATACTTTTCGGCTTCGGCCTCGGGGGTCAGCTCGGGATCGGCCAGCAGGGCCAGGGCCAGGGGCTCCAGGCCTGCCTCGCGGGCGATCTGCGCCTTGGTGCGGCGCTTCTGCTTGTACGGCAGGTAGAGGTCTTCCAGGCGCTGCTTGGTGTCGGCGTGGTCGATCTCCGCGCGCAATTCGGGGCTCAGCTTGCCCTGTTCCTCGACGCTGGCCAGGACGGCGGCGCGGCGTTCCTCGAGTTCGCGCAGGTAGGTCAGGCGCTCTTCCAGGTTACGTAGCTGGGTGTCGTCGAGGCCGCCGGTGACCTCCTTGCGGTAGCGGGCGATGAAGGGCACGGTGGCGCCTTCGTCGAGCAACTGGACGGCGGCGATGACTTGGGCGAGATGGGCGCCCACTTCCTGGGCGATGCGTTCTTCGATGCGCGGCAGCATGGGCATGGATCGAGTTCGAAAGGTCGGGCAGGATGGGCCAAGGACCGGGAGGTGACAAGTCTTGACATGACCGCTGGTTGCGTTCCTGGCCGCCGTTCGTCGCTGATATCGAAAAAGTGCTTAATTTTTTTCAGGTTTTGTCGATAATGACGATGCGCGTCAGGATCATATGAGCGCGACCTTACAAGGGCAAACCTGTCGAAAGGCGGGGACGCAAAATTACCGGTCTAAAAGGCGATGGCCTCATGACAGCGGGATTGCAAGGTGGATCAATCGGCCGGGTTTTTTCATCTGGCACATCTTGGCAATCCTCCGTTTTCCCTTGCCGGCCGCTGCTTGGCGCTAGCAATGCTCAGGAGACGGATCATGGATGCAGCTCAAAAGAACGTCACGGAAATCAGCCAGTTTGCGCGCACGCGCGGCAAGGCCATCGGTGCAGGCCGTGGTCCTCTGGATGAGTGCCGGGAAACATCGGCCTTGCGTTTGGGCGATGCACTGAGTGAAAGCCTGGATCTGATGGCTACGCAGCTGTTCAAGATGGCCGAAAAGTCGACCGGCATGGAGATGAGCCATCTTTACATGGAGGCGACCGAGTTGGCGCGCGATCGAGCCAGCGCCGTCGGCGAGGCGTTCCGCCAGCATTATCTCTGGCATTTCAACCGGGAGAGCCGACGCGAAGGCAAACAGCCAGCGGAAGGCCAGAATGACGAACTCAGACTTCTGGAACCGGACGATCTGGAGGCGTCACTGGCTGCCGGGACCCTGGCCAACGCGATATTCAATTCCTGCAGCGAGGAGTTGTTCGGCCTCGACAAGCGGGTCGGCTTGCTAATAAACGACCCCGATCTCAATCATGGCGACAATCCACTTGGCCCCGAGGTGGTCGGCAATGCGGTCATGGAGGCGCTGGAGGATCAGGAGTTGCCCATCAAGGTGCGCCTGCTCCTGGTGTCGCAATTGAGCCGGCATCTGCCGGAGCGGGTGCGCGAGATATATCGGGAAATCAATAGCAAGCTGGTGACACGAAATGTTTTACCCACGATCCGGGCCGGCCTGAGACGTCATGCCGCGTCCGAGTCGTCCGCACCCACCCCCCAGACGGCCAACCAGGCGACAACCGGCAGTGACGATCTGTTCGGCGTGTTGCAACGTCTGCTGAGCGGCAATATCCCCGCTGCGGGTGCCGCGTCACCCCTCGCCGGGCCGGCCCTGCCGGGCGGGGCCGCCATGCCGGCAACTCCGCCGGGAACCCTGATCCAGACGCTGAACCAGATCCAGCACGGCAAGGCCGAGGGCATGGTCGGGATCAATGTGGCCGCGCTGGCCAACGGCCAGGCCAACGTGCTGCGCGACCTGCACGGCAGCGCCATGGCCGGCATGATGAACCCGCTCGACAGCATGACCCTGGACATCGTCGCCATGGTGTTCGACTACATCTTCGGCGACGAACGCATCCCGGATGCCATCAAGGCACTGCTCGGCCGCCTGCAGATACCCATGCTGAAGGTGGCGATGCTGGACAAGAGCTTCTTCTCACACAAGAACCACCCCGCGCGCCGGCTGCTCGACGGACTGGCCGACGCCGCGATCGGGTGGAACCCGGTAGAGGGCCACGAGGGCGGTCTGTACCGCAAGGTGGAAGACCTGGTGGCCGGCATACTCGAACATTTCGAGGACAACCTCGAGATATTCGAGACCTCGCTGGCCGACCTACAGGCCTGGCTGGACGCGGAGAAGCGCGAAGCAGACCGGTTGGCGGCGCGCAGCGTCCTGGCGGTCAAATCACGCGAGCAGGCCGATCGGGCGCGGCAGGTCGCCCATGACGAGGTCGAGTCCAGTCTGGTCGGCCGCCCGGTACCGGCCGTGATACGTGCCTTCCTGACCGAGCACTGGGGTCTCCTGCTGGCCGACCTGTACCTGAAGGTGGGCGTCGACAGCGAAACCTGGAAAGGCGCGTTGGCAACCATGAACGACCTGGTCTGGAGCGTTGCGCCCAAGATGGATTCAGATGCACGGAGACACCTGATCAGCAAGCTGCCCAGCCTGCTCAAGCGCCTGGACGAAGGCGTGAAGTACCTGGGCCTGTCGGAGGCGGTTCGCAATGCCTTTTTCTCCAACCTGGTGAAGTGCCATTCCCGCGCGGTCAAGGCCGATGCGCTGGTCGAGGACGAGCCCCTGCAGACGCCAATTGGGCCCTTGGTGGAGGACGATGTCCCGGTGCTCGAAGTGATGGCCGACTTCGAGCCGGTCGAGCCGATGGCCGAGGCCGATGCCCCAGCCGAGATGCTCGATGTCGGGGTGGAGCCCGATGCCGGGATGCTGGCATTCGAGGAACTGGCCGGCCTGAAGCGCGGCAGTTGGATCGCCTATCAACTGGAGGATGGCGCTGAAGTGCGCGCCAAGCTATCCTGGATCAGCCCGCTAAAGGGTGTCTACCTGTTCACCAACCGCCAGGGCGAGCGCGCCATGTCGATCAACGCCGAAGGACTGGCGGCCAAGCTGCATTCGGGCGAGGTTCGCATCCTTGATGCGACCCCCCTGATGGAGCGCGCGGTGGACAGCATGATGGAGCAACTGCAACGCAATGCCGCCTGACAAAGCCGCTCGCCTGCCCAGTTTCCTGATCCGCCAGCCCTTGCTGGATGCGCGTTATCGCGTGGCCGGCTACGAATTCAGCCTGCGCGACCGCGCGCCGCTTGAGGTGTTGCCGGGCGCGACCGATCTCGATCAGGTCCGCGACGAGCACCTGATCGCCAGCGTCGTCGACCTGGAATTCCAGCATGCCCTGGGCGGCCGGCTGACCCTGCTCGACCTGGCCCCGGCCACCCTGGACAACCCCATGCTGACCCAGTTGCCGCCCGGCAAGGTGGGCGTGATCCTGCCGGTCTCGATGAACGATCTGGCGGCCCGCTCGGCCACCCTGAACGGGGCCAATCTATTGCCCGTATTCGATGACGACGGCTCCGGCTGGTCGCTGCCGCCAGGCTGCGATTTCATCCGGCTGGACAGTGGCCGCCACGATGCCCTGGCCCTGGGCGAACGGGCCGGCTACCTGCGTCGGCTCGGCGCCCGGCGGCTGATTGCCGGCAACGTCAGCTCGGAAGAGGCCTACGAAGTCTGCCGCAAGCTGGCCTTCGACCTCTACCAGGGCGATTTCCTGACCCAGCCGCGTGCCGGCGGCGAGCGCCGGCTCGACAGCGGCGTCATGCAGGTCATGGAACTGCTCAACCTGGCGCACGAGAAGGCGGCCATCGAAAAGATGGAGGCGGTGTTCAAACGCGACGCGGCCCTGACCTATCGTTTGCTGCGCTACATCAACTCGCCCGCCAACGGCCTCGGCCGCCGCATCCAGTCCATCGGCCATGCCCTGGTCTGGCTCGGCTACGACCCCCTCTACCGCTGGCTGACCCTGCTGCTGTTCAGCACCGGCAAGAGCGACGGCCGCAACGATGCCCTGCTCAAGAATGCCCTGGTCCGGGCGCGCTTCATGGAAAACCTGGGTGCGGCCAGGCTCGCCCCCGACCGTGGTGGCGGCCTGTTCATCGTCGGCATCCTGTCACACCTGGATGCCCTGCTGAACCTGCCCATGAGCCAGGCGATCGAACCGCTTAGGTTGCCGGACTCCATGCGCGAGGCCCTGCTGGTCGGGCAAGGCCCATATGCGCCCTATCTGGCCTTGGCCAAGGCCTGCGAGCACTTCGACCAGGAGGCGGTCACTACCCTAGTGGCAGGGCATGGCCTGAGTGCCGACGAAGTGAACCTGGCCCATGTCAACGCCCTGATCTGGTCGGAATCCCTGGAAACCTGATTCGCCGCGCTACAGGGCGGCGATGATCCGCCGCACCGGCGTCGGCAGGGCGGCCTCACTGGCCTCGGCCGGGGTCAGCCAGAGCGAGCCCGGTTCCCGTGCGCCAGCCTGGCGCCGGGCCACCGTCAGCGCGCGGGGCTGGATGGCCAACCGGAAATGGCTGAAGGTGTGCGTCAACCCGGGCAGCGCTGCCAGGTCTTCCGCCACGTAGCCCAGGCGCCGTGCCGCCGCCACGACGTCCTCGCCGGGGGCGCATTCCGGCAGGCTCCACAGGCCGCCCCAGATGCCGGTCGGCGGCCGTTTCTGCAGCAGTATCTCGCCGGCATGCCAGAGCACCAGCATCACCGTGGCTTTCTCCGGCAGGGGCTTGCGCGGCCGCGCGGCGGGCAACTCGGCCTGGCGGCCGTCGCGGTTGGCGATGCAGTCGTCGGCGAACGGGCAGCGCAGACAGTCCGGCCGGGCACGCCGGCACAAGGTGGCGCCCAGGTCCATCAGGCCCTGGGTGTACGGTTTGATGGCGCGCTCGGGCAGCAGGGCCTCGGCCAGTTGCCAGAGCCGGCCCTCCACTGCCTTGTCGCCCGGCCAGCCGTCGACCCCGAATAGCCGGCAGAACACCCGTTTTACGTTGCCGTCCAGGATGGCCCGGCGCTCGCCAAAGGAAAAAGCGGCGATGGCTGCCGCGGTCGAGCGGCCGATGCCGGGCAGGGCCTCGATGGTCTCGACCCGGCACGGAAATACGCTGCCGTGTTCGGCCGCGATGCGCTTGGCGGCGGCATGCAGGTTGCGGGCGCGGGCGTAGTAGCCCAGGCCGCTCCACAGGGCCAGGACTGTATCCTCGGGCGCCGCCGCCAGGCTGGCGAGGTCGGGTAGGCGGGCCATGAAGCGGGCGTAATACGGGATCACCGTGTCGACCTGGGTCTGCTGCAGCATGATCTCGGACACCCAGACGGCATAGGGATCGGAAACCTGCCAGGGCAGGTCATGGCGGCCGTGCTCGCGCTGCCATGCGATCAGGCGCGGGGCGAACTGTTCAGCGTCCATCCGATTCCAGTGCCTGGTCGGGTATGTGGTTGAAGGCGATGCGCATGGGCGCCTCGTGCGCGGCCAGGAAGGCGCCGCCGAAGTAGAGCGCGTCGTTGCCGAACTTGCGCCGCACCTTGTCGAAGGCCCTGTCCAGGCCGGGCGAGCGGGTGCCGTCGTCGAACAGGGGCAGGGTCTCCTGCTCGGCCGGGGCCAGTCCGGACAGCACCACGCCGACCTTGACCGGCTCGCCGTGCGGCGGCCGTTCCGCCCACAGCCCGGCCAGGATGCGCAGGAAGCCCAGGGTGTCGGACATGGGGGTGAAGCGGGCGCTGCCTTCCCAGGTGTCGTGATGGCGCCAGGACACCCGGATGCTCATCCGGCTCGCCAGGTAGCCCTCGGCGCGCAGCCTGAGCGCGGCCTTCTGGGTTAGCTTGGACAGTACCGACCAGGCGCCGTTGCCATAGCGCAGGTGCGGCGGCAGGACGTGGGAATGGCCGATGCTGCCACGCCGGCTGGGCGTCCGGGCCACCTCGATGCCGCGCAGGCGGTCGAAATAGCGCTCGCCTTCGATCCCGCCCCAGACCCGGCGCAGCTGCTCGCGGCTGGCCGCGCACAGGGCCTCGACGCTGTAGATGCCGTAGCGGTTGAGCCGCTCCAGCATGTGCCGGCCGATGCCGTTGAGGTCCTCCAGCTTGAGGCTGTACAGGATGCCCGGCAGGTCGGCGTCGTGGATCACGGTGAGGCCGTCCGGCTTCTGCATGTTGGAGGCGGTCTTGGCCAGGAAGCGGTTGGGGCCGATGCCGATCGAGCAGGTCATGCACTCGCCGACCTGGTCCCGTATCTTCGCCTTGACCTGGAGCGACAGCGTGCGGATGACCTCCTCGCGCTGCCAGCTGCCGGTCAGGTCGCAGGCGACCTCGTCGATGGAGAGCACCTCGCCGACCGCGATGACGCTGTCGACGATGGCCATCAGGCGGTGGTGCATCTCGACGTAGACGGCCGGCCGGGCCTGTACGAAGACGATGTCCGGGCAGAGCTGGCGGGCCTCCGCCACCGAGGTGCCGGTCTTCACGCCATGGCGCTTGGCCTGGTAGCTGGCGGCGATGCAGCAGGTGGTCTCGGCCAGCACCGGCAGAATGCCGAGCGGGCGGCCGCGCAACTCCGGCCTCAGCTGCTGTTCGACCGAGGCGAAATAGGAATTGAAGTCCAGGAGCAGGGCGCGCAGGGGCATGGCACGGCTCCGGACGTGCGCTTACGGCAGCCGGATGGTCGCGCTCATGCCGGCCATCAGACCGTGACCGCGCGGGATGGCGACATCGAGCTGGTAGCGGCCGTCGGCCCGGGCGCGCACGGCGGCGACCTTGCCGGCGACGGTCTTGCCGCCGACGCTGACGGCGGCCTTGTCGCCCGGCTTGATGCCGGCGGCCTGGCCGGCGGTTATGCCGCCACGGGCGAGGATCTCGTCGGCGCGGGCGAGTACCAGCAGCACCGGCGGCTGGCACTGGCCGGCCGCCGCCATGCCGGGCTCGGCGATACGGTCGAGCACCAGGGCGTCGTAGGGCGCGCGCGGCTCGCTCTCGTCGAGCAGGCGGCGGGCCCTCTCGACCCGCGCCTCGGCGCCGGCCAGTTGGGCGGCGGCACGGGTGTGGCGCAGCTTGGCGGCATCCAGTTCGGTGGTCGAGGACACGGTGCGGGCATACAACTCGTTGGCGCGGTCCAGTTCGCGCTGAGCGTCGGCCATTTCCTGGCCGAGCCGGTCGACGTCGGCGCGCGCCTCCATCAGGCTGGCCTTGAACGCGGTCTGGTTCAGGCTCAGCAGCACGCTACCCTTTTGGACCTGCTGGCCAGGCAGGACGTTGACTGTCTCGACCACGCCGGATACCGGGGTGGCGATCTCCACCCGCTGCGACCAGTCCAGTTGGGCGGGCAGTTCGGCAGCCCAGGCGGGCAGGGTGAACAGGGTGAGCAGGGCGATGCGCAGCATCATGATTTCTTGTCCTCCGTGCCGGTGGCGACCGGCTTGATGGTGGCCACCGGCTGGCCGAGCAGGGCCGCCAGCTTTTCCCATGCCAGGGCCAGGCGATATTCCACCGCCTTGCGGCGCATCCTGGCCAACTGGGTTTCGGCCATGCCGGTGCCGAGGTTGGTCTTCAGTTCCAGTTCGTATTCGGCCTGCGCCCGCTCCAGGTTCCAGTCGCGCATGGTGCTGTTGACCTTGGCGGCGGGGCGTTCGCTTTCGAGCAGGAAGGCGATCTCTTCCCGGGTCTCGAACAAGCTCTGGCGCAGGTCCAGGCGCAGGCGCTCGTATTGCGCCTGGAGCATCTGGAACTGGGCCTGTTCCCGGGCGACCCGGGCGTCGACCCGCTGGCCCTGCCAGATCGGCCAGGTCAGGTTGAGGCCGGCGCGCAGGTTGTCGCGGGTGGAGGACTCGCGGCTGTAGGCGGCGGTCTCGGCCTCGAATTCCAGGCTGGGCCGGTACTCCGCGCGCTGCGCCGCCAGGCGCTGCTGCGATGCGGCCAGGAGTTGCTGTTGCGCCAGCAGGCGGGGGTTGTTCGCTTCCAGCGCCGCCAGCAGATACTTGAATTCGGGCAGGGGGCGGTCGTTGTCCCTGATCTCCGGATCGAGCAGTTCGGAGGCCAGCTCGTCCGGGCGATTCATCGCGGCGGCCAGCAGCGCCCGTTTCTCGCGCGCCCGGCGCAGGGTGTCGTTGCGCTTGAGCCGGGCCTCCTGGTAGCGCGCCTCGATCTCGGCCATGGCGACGTTGGAGATCTCGCCCAACTGCTGGCGGTCCTTGGCGTTGTCCCAGCTGACATAGGCCACGGCGGTGAATTCGCTGTCGGCGGCATATTGCAGGTCGGTCATCAGGACATCGAAGAACCGGGTCATCAGGGCCAGCCGGCGCTGGGCCCGGGCGTCCAGCAACTGGGCCTCGCGGCCGGCACTCTCCAGGCGCGCCGCCGCGCTGGCGAGATCGGTGCGGCCGCCGTCCCAGAGGGTCTTGCGGGCATTCAGGCGAGCCAGGTGGTCGGGCTCGAACTGGTTGCCGTTGAGGTCGTTGCGGCCGCTGCGCAGGCCGGCATCCAGGGTGACCCGGAAATCGTCCTGGCTTTCGGCCAGCATCTGTTCTGCCCTGGCCAGTTCGGCCTGGGCCTCGGCAACGCCGAGATCGGGGTGGGGCTGGCCGGCCTGGGCCAGCACCTCGTCCAGGCTGAGCGCGCCGTCCGCCGCCGAGGCGGTCAGGGCGAACGACAGCGCCAGCAGGCTGATGATGCGGCGCATCACCTGGCCAGGGCCTGGCGCTTGTAGACGTTGAACTTCATGTCCTTGTAGATCCCCCCGACCACGAAGCGGCCGAGCAGCATGAACTCGTCCACGGTCTGGGTGGCGCCGGTGAAACGGGCCATCTCGTTGCCGTCGAGGTCGTAGAAGATGAAGGTTGGCGTGGCACGGGCGCGCTGTTCCAGCGCGAAGGATTTCTCGTTGGTGTCCTTGCCCTTGAAGTCGACCATGGCGGCGTCGCCACGGGTGTCCATCGGGTAGATGATGAAGTGCTGGCGGAAATAGTCCTGCACCTGGGACTGGTTGAGCACGGTGCGCTTCATGCGGTCGCAGAACGGGCAGTCGTCCATCTCGAACATCAGCAGGATGCCGTTCTTGCCCTCCGCCCTGGCGGCGGCGAGGTCTTCCTTCAGGTCGCCCAGCTTGGGCTGGAAGAAGTTTTCGTTCGGATCGCGCACCTCGGCCAGGGCTGGGAGGCTCATGAAAACCAGCAACAACAGCAACCAACGCATCGTTCTCTCCTCTTTAAACTCTGGTTCGGGGGTTATTTGGCCGACGCCTTCTTCTTGTCGGTGATGTATTTCTCGACGGCGTCCTGGGTCAGGGCGCCGACATTGTAGGCGACCTGCTTGCCCTGCGGGTTGTACAGGTAGGTGGTGGGCAGGCCGCGCACCGGGCCGACCTGGTCGATCGACTGGTCGTCGCCCAGGATGATGGGGTAGGGGATGGCATGAGACTTGGCGAAACTAAGCACCTCGTTCGGGTCCTGGTAATCCATCACCACGCCCAGGACTACCAGATTGTTCTTCTTGTTCTTGTGCAGCGCCGCCAAGTCGGGGATTTCAATCAGGCAGGGCGGGCACCAAGTCGCCCAGTAGTTCACCAGCACCCACTTGCCCTTGTATTGCGACAGCTTGTGGTTCTTGCCCTGGCTGTCGACCAGTTCGAAGGCCGAGGCGGCGGAGGCCAGGGTCAGCAACAGGACAGACAGCAGTATCTTATTCAGCATGGTAGGTTTCCGGAAGGCAGGTAAGCGGTGGACAGTCGGTCTTGCGGCGAGTTCGCTCAATGCGTGTCTTCCACCGGCGGATGCGCCTTGCTGCCGTGTCCAGATGAGCCGTCGGAGGCATGGGTCAGGTACAGCGCCAGGCCGATCAGGGCCACGGCGCCTGACAGGTACAGCAGGTCCAGGGCGGTGCCGACCGAGAGCTTGAGCGCCATCTCGAAGATGGTGACGATCAGGATCATGATGATCACCTTGGCCAGGCGCTGCTTCAGGTCGTCCAGGTTCTCGACCACCAGTATCTTGCTGGAGGCCTTGCTGCCCTTGGCCTCGTCGATGTCGCTGATGAATAGCTCGTACATGCCGAGGGCGAAGATCAGCATCACCGTGCCGAGCAGGTAGCCGTCCACTACCTCGACCACGTGGGTGACGGTGGTGTCGTGGATGGCCTTGCGGGCCACGGCGTCGAGCGTGGCGTCGGCGTAGTGGAGCAGATGGCCGACCATGTAGACCACGTCTACCGTGGCAATGTAGAAGATGGCCAGCGAGGCGGCCAGGCTGGCCACCACGGCGAACAGCACGACGTAGCGGCTACGCCAGATCAAACCTTCAAAAATCTTTTCGATCAGGTTCATGGAACGTTCACAAGAGTTTACAAGCTAGAATTGATTGGCATCCACTCGGAATGTGCCATGACGTCGTCAAACCAAGCATTACGCCCGGAAGCGGCGGCCAATATAACCCTTGCCACGAAGGCCAGGCAAGTCGAGGCTTGGCTGGGTGCGCTGGCACTGGACGAGCCCCTCGGCAATGCCGGCCGTCTGGCCGATTATCTGGAAACGCACGACCGGGCCGGGATCGCCGCCGCCTTCCGCAAGCAGTTGCTCGACATCCTGGCGGACGCCATCAGGCAGACCCTGAATGCGCTCGACACTGAATTCCGCGACATGCCGTTGCCGATGGACGAGCATCAACTGGGCCACGTCGACCAGGCACTCCGGCTGCTCGCGGCGGTCGCCGATTTCAACCGGCGCCTGATCCGGGACAGCGCCGACCGCTCGCCCCCCTTGTTCGGCGAAAACCCCTTGCCCGGTCATCTCAGCCGTTTCCTGCATGCCGAGCGGGAGATCATGGGCCTCTGCCATCTCAGCCACCGCCAGTTGCCGGAACGCTTCTGGCTGGGCACCCACGAGGCCGGCCTGACCCTGATCGAGTCCGGCTTGGCGGGCAAGCCCGACCCCGCTCATCCCGCCGCGACCCTGCGCGACATCTACCTGACCTTGCTGCTGGAGGCGACCGCAGACCCCTATCATCTATCCGAGCCGGAGCGGATCTGGACCGTGGATATCATTGCCCGATACGGCGCGCTGGTGGTGCTTGAACCGGTCCAAAGGGCGCACCGTGGCGGGGTGTTCGGCATCCGGGCGGATCAGGACAAACCACCTTATCCACTGGCATGGCAGAGCGGCGTTGTCCCCGACTGCGATCTGGTGCTGAATACCGCGCCGCTGGTCCGCAAGCTGGCCCTGATCGTCAGCCATTTGGAACGCGGTCGCGCCCTCCCGCAAGGTGTCCCGGCCATCCGGCATCCCGGCTACAAGGATCTGCTGCAACGCCTGAAACTGACCTGGGGCGGTGCCACGCATCGCTTC
>JBAZLW010000042.1:0-13346 GCA_041650095.1 Hydrogenophilaceae bacterium
GGGGTCAGCTTGTGCCAACACGGGTTGTTCAGGGTCATGTCCATGTCCCGGGCGAAGATGGCGAAGCCGTCGTAGCCGTGGTAGGGGCCGGAGTAGTCCCAGGAGTGCATCTGGCGGAAGGGGATGCCCATCTTCTGGAAGATGTACTTTTCCTTGATGCCGGAGCCAACCAGATCGGGCTTGACCTTCTTGACGAACTCTTCGAATTCGAAGCCGGTGACGTCGTCGTACAACAAGGTGGAGTTGCCCATTTCCTTGATCGTGCGGTCGTAGTCGTCGCCGTGGCCGAATTCGTAGCCGGTGCCGACCACTTCCATGCCCAGGTCCTCGTAGGAACCGATGACGTGACGCGGACGCAGACCGCCGACGTAGAGCATGACCCGCTTACCGGTCAGGCGCGGCTTGTACTTGGCGACCACGGCATCGACCATGGGCTGGTACTTGGCGATCACTTCCTCGCACTTGGCCTTGATGCTGTCGTCGAAGAAGGCGGCGATCTTGCGCAGCGACTCGTTGATCTTGGTCGGGCCGAAGAAGTTGTACTCGATCCATGGGATGCCGTACTTCTCTTCCATGTGCCGGGAGATGTAGTTCATCGAGCGGTAGCAGTGCAGCAGGTTCAGCTTGGCCTTGGGGGTGTTTTCCATCTCGGCCAGGGTGCCGTCGCCGGACCACTGGGCGATCACGCGCAGACCCATCTCTTCGAGCAGGATACGGGAGGACCAGGCGTCGCCGCCGATGTTGTAGTCGCCGATGATGGTGACGTCGTAGGGGCTGGGCTCGAAGGCCTGGGCATCCTTGCCTTCACGCTCGAACACCCAGTCGCGGATGGCGTCGTTGGCGATGTGGTGGCCGAGGGACTGGGACACGCCGCGGAAACCCTCGCAGCGGACCGGCACGACCGGCTTGTTGAAGGCGGCCGCAGCCTTCTTGGACACCGCCTCGATGTCGTCGCCGATGAGGCCGATCGGGCACTCGGATTGCACCGAGATGCCCTTGTTCAGGGGGAACAGGCCTTCGATCTCTTCGATCAGCTTGCCCAGCTTCTTGTCTCCGCCGAAGACGATGTCCTTCTCCTGGAAGTCGGAGGTGAAGTTCATCGTGCCGAAGGTGTTGATGCCGGTGGTGCCGACATAGTAGTTACGGCGACCGGCGCGGGAGTACTGACCGCAGCCGACCGGGCCGTGGGAAATGTGGATCATGTCCTTGATCGGACCCCAGACCACGCCCTTGGAGCCGGCGTAGGCGCAACCACGGATGGTCATGACGCCCGGCAGGGACTTGCGGTTGGAGGTGATGCACTTCTTGGACTGCTCGACGCTCTGGTCGTTGACGGCCAGGTGCTTGGCGCGGTCCTTCTTGGCCTTCTCGGGATAGACTTCCAGCACCTCAGCGATGAGGGCTTCGGTCTCTTCACGGGTCAGGTTCGACATTTCGATCTCCTTTCATGCCGCCACCAATCTGTGGCCGACATGCAACAAGGTTGATTCGGTGGCGGTGGACCGGCCGGGCCGGCCCACCTCATACAGCTTCAGTTACGCAGCAGCGGCTTCGGCGGCGAGCTCGGCGGCGGTCTTGCCGACGATGGACTCGTCTTCCTCTTCCAGGATGCCGAAGGACATCATCACTTCTTCCAACTCGTCCATGGTGATCGGGGTGGGGATCACCAGGTTCTTGTTGTTGATGATCTTGTTGGCCAGGGCACGGTACTCGTCGGCCTGCTTGGCCTGCGGGTTGTACTCGATGACCGTCATGCGGCGGATCTCGGCGCGCTGCACTTCGTTGTCGCGCGGGATGAAATGGATCATGTGGCTGCCAAGCTTCTGGGCCAGTTCCATGATCAGTTCGTCTTCGCGAGCGGTGTTGCGGGAGTTGCAGATCAGGCCGGCCAGACGCACGCTACCGGAGTTGGCGTACTTCACGATGCCCTTGGCGATGTTGTTGGCGGCGTACATGGCCATCATCTCGCCGGACACGACGATGTAGATTTCCTGGGCCTTGTTCTCGCGGATGGGCATGGCGAAACCGCCGCACACCACGTCGCCGAGCACGTCGTAGAACACGAAGTCGAGGTCTTCCTCGTAGGCGCCTTCTTCTTCCAGGAAGTTGATGGCGGTGATGACGCCGCGACCGGCACAACCGACACCCGGCTCAGGACCACCGGATTCGACGCACTTGATGTCGCCGTAGCCGACCTTCAGCACGTCTTCCAGTTCCAGATCTTCCACCGAACCCGCCTCGGCGGCCAGGTGCATGATGGTGTTCTGGGCCTTGGCATGCAGGATCAGACGGGTCGAGTCGGCCTTGGGGTCGCAACCGACGATCATCACTTTCTTCCCGGCCTCAGCCAGGGCCGCTACCAGGTTCTGGGTGGTGGTCGACTTACCGATGCCACCCTTGCCGTAAATTGCACATTGACGCAAAGCCATCTTGATTCTCCTCTGACACGTCACTAAAAGGATGCGAATGAATGATTCGCTCGCAGTCAGTACATCGCAATGGCCGTGCCAGGCCCGGGTGGCATACATAACCTATTGATTAATAAATGTATAAATATTTCTTGTCGGACAAGCGGGGCGTTTTTGTCGCGACAAAGCCCTGCTCTTTGTAAGGGTGGCTACAAGGAAATGTGGCTGCCTGCGGTGCAATCAGGCATCGACCCGGCCTGTGCACGCCGATGCCGGCGCCTACCTCGGCTCCGGTCTGGTAAGCGCGGGCTCCGGCTCGCGCTCGTTGCCGGCGGGCTTGCGCCGGTCGCGCACGTACAGGCCACCCTTGTCCCGTTTGTGGGTCTCGAACAGATCGATGGCCAGGAACAGGTCGCCCAACTTGGCATAGCCGTAATTGCGCTGGTCGAACGAGGCCTGTTTGGAAATATGGCTGCCCACAGCGCCCAGATGCGCCCAGCCTTCGTCTTCGGCCGCAGCCGCGACGGCATTGCGCAGCAGGCTGATCAGGCGCGCGTCGCCCTTGAGTTCGTTGCCGCTCTTTCTTGACAGCGGCGGTTTCGCGACCGGCGCATGCAAGGGCGCGGCGCCCGCGGTCTCCGGCACCGGTGCACCCAGGCTTTCCAGGTACAGGAAGCGCGAACAGGCGTTGACGAACGGCATCGGCGTTTTCTCTTCGCCGAAGCCGAATACCTTCAATCCGTTCGCCCGCAGGCGCATCACCAGCGGGGTGAAGTCGGAGTCGCTGGAGACCAGCGCGATGCCCGACAGGGTCTTGGTATAGAGCAGGTCCATGGCATCGACGACCAACGCCATGTCGGTGGCATTCTTGCCCTTGCTGTAGGCGAACTGCTGGATCGGCTGGATGGCGTATTCGTGCAGCACGGCCTCCCAGCTATTGAGATTCGGGCTTTTCCAGTTGCCGTAGGCACGCCGGATGTCGATGACGCCGTAGTTGGCGAGTTCGTCGAGCACATCCTCGATCTTGCTCGCCGGGCTGTTGTCGGCATCGATCAGCATGGCAATGCTGGTTTCGTGGCTCATGGCCGGCCTCCCGTTGTTATGGTCCGGAACCATTCTAGTCCAGCCGGTTTTGTTGCGCGCGGCCACGGCGTCATGGACATATTCCGCCCGGCGGGATACAAAACCGCCGTGCCCACGACCGAACTCCCCATCCCGCTGCCCCGTGCCGCCCGCCTGCCGATCAACCGCTGCTCGCTGCCGGCGGCCATCCTGGGCAGCCTGACCTATCAGCGCCACCCGGTGCCGCTGGCCCTGGACGGCGTGGTGGAACTGCACGAAGGTCTGTTCCGCCGGCTTGATCGCGAGGACGCGCCGGATGAACGGGTGCGCCTGTTCATGGCCCACATGGACGCCACCTTCAGCCTCGACCACCCGGAGGAGGCCGGCTACAGCGAGGACTCGGCGTGTGCGCGCACCAAGGCCAGTTACCTGCGCATGCTGCGCGGCTGGTCGTTCGACGCCGACGGCCTGGAGGGGGCCGTGCTCAAGGGCTGGGTGGAATCGCGCTTCGGCCTGCTGCCGCGCCACCACGGCGGCCCCATCCGCGATCTTTCCGGCGAGACCTATCGCCGCTACCTGGAACAGCGCAGCCACGGCCTGTACGGCACCAATGCCCTGGAGGCCCAGTTCGATCTGCTCTACACCTACTGCCAGTACGAACTCGGGAGGCAACGGCCCGGCGCCACCCACGTTACGCTATACCGCGGGGTCAACCGCCTGGCCGAACACGAGGCCCTGTCGGAACTGCGCCAGGGCCGCGGCGTGGTACTGATGAACAGCCTGACCTCGTTCAGCGCCGATCGCGAACGCGCCGACGAATTCGGCGACCAGGTCCTGGAAGTGTCGGTGCCTCTGGCCAAGCTGTTCTTCTACCACCGCCTGCTGCCCGGCCGGTTCAAGGGCGAGGACGAATATGTGGTGATCGGTGGGGTTTACGAAGTCGCAGTCGCCAGCCTATGAACGCGGCCGATCCGGTGCATGACGCACCCGGATAGTGCGCCCCAGCTTGTTATGCGCGGGCCAACCCCTTGAAACAAGGGCCTTCAGGGCATGGCATGCCAGTTGCTAGTTCATTACCAGACTGATTGATTCTGGACAATGGCGTCCCTCTCCCCCCGGGAGACGGACGCTTTTTTTTTGCCTACGCAAAAGGAAGACTGGCATGGCGCACACACCACTGAAACTGGTCCTGGTCGGCAACGGGATGGCCGGCATCCGCACCCTGGAGGAGCTTCTCAAGCTCGCGCCCGACCTGTACGACATCACGGTGTTCGGCGAGGAGCCACACCCCAACTACAACCGCATCCTGCTGTCACCGGTGCTGGCCGGCGAGCAGACTGTCGACGAGATCGTCCTCAACAGCCGGGAATGGTATGCCGAACAAGGCATCACCCTGCATACCGGCAAACGGGTGGTCAAGATCGACCGTGCACGCCGATATGTCGAGGCCGATGACGGCACCCGCGCCGATTACGACCGCCTGCTCATCGCCACCGGCTCGAAGCCGTTCATCCTGCCCGTGCCCGGCGCCGAATTGCCCGGTGTGGTCGGCTTCCGCGACATCGCCGACGTCGAGGCCATGCTGGCTGCGTCGGCAAGCTACCAGCACGCGGTGGTCATCGGCGGCGGCCTGCTCGGCCTGGAGGCCGCCAATGGCCTGATCAAACAGGGCATGGCGGTGTCGGTGGTGCACATCGCCCCCTGGCTGATGGAACGCCAGCTCGACGAACCGGCGGCGCGCCTGATGCAGAAGAATCTCGAAGCCAAGGGCATGCGCTTCCTGCTTCAGAAGCAAACCGCCGAACTGGTCTCCGGCGCCAGCGGCCGGGTCGCCGCGATCCGCTTCAAGGACGGCGGCAGCCTCCCGGCCGACCTGGTGGTCATGGCCGCGGGCATCCGCCCCAACACCGCCCTGGCCGAATCGGCCGGTCTTTATTGCAACCGCGGCATCGCCGTCACCGATACCCTGCAGACCATCACCGATGCACGCATCTACGCCCTGGGCGAGTGCGCCAACCACCGTGGCATCGCCTATGGCCTGGTGGCACCGCTGTTCGAGCAGGCCAGGGTGTGCGCCAACCACCTGGCCGAACTGGGCTATGGCCGCTATTCCGGGTCGGTGACCTCGACCAAGCTCAAGGTCACCGGCATCGACCTGTTCTCCGCCGGCGACTTCATGGGCGGCGAGGACACCGACACGATCACCTATGCCGATCCCATCGCCGGGATCTACAAGAAACTGGTGCTGAAGGACGACAAGCTGGTCGGCGCCGTGCTCTACGGCGACACCGTGGACGGCTCTTGGTACTTCCAGCTGTTGCGCGAGGGCCGTCTGCTGTCCGACCTGCGCGACCATTTGATGTTCGGCCAGGACCACTGCGGCAACCTCGGCCACCAGGGCCAGAACCGCGCCGCCGCCATGACCGACGAGATGGAGGTATGCGGCTGCAATGGCGTCTGCAAGGGCGACATCGTCAAGGCGATCAAGAATCACGGCCTGTTCACCCTGGAAGACGTACGCAAGCACACCAAGGCCTCGGCCTCCTGCGGCTCGTGCACCGGCCTGGTCGAGCAGATCCTGATGGCCACGGTGGGCGGCGACTACTCGGCGACGCCCAAGGAAAAGCCGATGTGCGGCTGCACCGACCACACCCACCTGGAGGTGCGCCAGGCCATCCGCGACCAGCACCTCACCGGCATCCCAGAGGCCATGGCCTTCCTGGGCTGGCGCACCCCGAACGGCTGCCCGTCCTGCCGCCCGGCGCTCAACTATTACCTGTTGTCGACCTGGCCCGGCGAGGTGGCGGATGACCCGCAATCACGCTTCATCAACGAGCGCGCCCACGCCAACATCCAGAAGGACGGCACCTTCTCGGTGGTACCGCGCATGTGGGGCGGCATCACCACCCCGGCCGAACTGATCAAGATCGCCACCGTGGCGGAGAAATACGCCGTGCCCACGGTCAAGGTCACCGGCGGCCAGCGCATCGACCTGCTCGGCATCAAGAAGGCCGACCTCCCCGGCATCTGGCGCGACCTCGACATGCCGTCCGGCCATGCCTACGGCAAGGCCATGCGCACGGTAAAGACCTGCGTCGGCAACGAATGGTGCCGCTTCGGCACCCAGGCCTCGATGGCGATGGGCATCAAGCTGGAGAAGGCGCTCTACAAGATGTGGGCGCCGCACAAGGTCAAGCTGGCTGTCTCCGGCTGCCCAAGGAATTGCGCCGAGGTGGCGATCAAGGACGTCGGCATCATCGGCGTCGACTCCGGCTGGGAGATCTACGTCGCCGGCAACGGCGGCATCAAGACCGAAGTCGCCCAGTTCCTGACCAAGGTCAAGACCGAGGAGGAGGTTCTGGAATATTCTGGCGCCTTCCTGCAGCTATACCGCGAAGAGGCAATCTACCTGGAGCGCACGGTGCACTATGTCGCCCGGGTCGGCCTGGACTACGTGAAACAGAAGGTTCTGGACGATGCCGACGGACGGCGCGAACTGTACGAGCGCCTGCTGTTCGCCCTCCAGGTCGAACAGGACCCCTGGCTGGAGCGAGTCCAGGGCAAGGACGCCCACGAATTCCAGCCCTTGCAGTCCGCCGCCGTTATGGCGGTCGCCTGAAGCGCACACGCAGACGAGGAAAACCAACATGTCCAACTGGATCCACGTCGGCCACTTGGCCGACATCCCCGCCCAGGGCGCCCGTGTGGTCGAACACGACGGTCGCCGCATCGCCCTGTTCCGCACAGCTGAGGACGAAGTCTACGCCCTGCTCGACCGCTGCCCGCACAAGGGCGGCCCGCTCTCCCAGGGCATCGTCTGCGGCAAACGGGTCACCTGCCCGATGCACAACTGGAACATCGAACTGGCTGACGGTCAGGCCGTCGCCCCGGACGTCGGCCGGGCCCACACCCTGGCGGTCAAGGTCGAGGCCGACGCCATCTATATCGAGGCCGCGTGAGCGAAGAAGCACTCAAGATACTGGTGGTCAGCCAGTCGAAGAAACGGCTGGACGACCTTCTGGCCGCAATGTCGCAGGACATGCCTCAGCATCATTTCGTCGGTCGCCTGGACCGCGCCATCGACCTGCCGCGCTGGGTCGAGGAGCTGCGTCCGGACACCATCATCATGGACCTCGACTCGCCCAGCCGCGACACCCTGGAACAGGTCTGCGCGATGAGCGAGGCCACGCCCCGGCCCATCGTCATGTTCAGCCAGGACGACTCTTCGGAGGTCATGCGCTCGGCGGTGGCGGCCGGCGTCGCCTGCTACGTGGTCGATGGCCTGCGCGCCGAACGCATCCGGCCGTTGCTGCAAATGGCCCAGGTCCGTTTCGAGGCCTGGCAGGCCATGCATGGCGACATGCTGCGCGCGCGCCAGGAATTGCAGGAACACAAGCTGGTCGAGCAGGCCAAACGGCACCTGATGAAGACCGAAAAGCTGGGCGAGGAAGCGGCCTATCAGGCACTCAGACGGGAGGCCATGGCACACCGGGTAAGGATCGCGGACGTGGCCAGGTTGGTCATGGCAGCGGCCAAGGGTTGAGCGAGTAGATCTACCTGTACGAAGGCTATAGCCACGCTATAACTGAATTACCCTTATCAATATTAGGGGAATGTGATGAGCGAAATCAGATATGGCTGGCATGGCTGGAAGATGCCGATTCTGCATCCGAACGATCCCGAATTCTGTGAATTTGGCTGTCCTATCTGCGTGCCCGCCCGACACGGCAAGAAGTTCGCCGGCACGGTACAGAAGATCGAGATGGCCATCACCTTCGGGGGCTGCTGGTGGGGCCGGGCACGACAGCGCAAATACGGCGTTTCGCCCAACCAGGCACGACCGGCTAAATAAACCAGGCGAGGACCGAAGTCGTTTTCTCCGGTGACTCGCCGAGAGGGGGTTAACCAGTGTGTCCTGAATAACGGAGGCTCTCATGAATCGACTCAACCAGGTTTGCCTCGGCCTTGCGCTGGGGTTGTTGTCCATCACTGCCTTTGCGGCCGGCAACCCCGAACTGGGCAAGGCCAAAGCCATGTACTGCGCCACCTGCCACGGTGCCTCGGGAGAGCGCAAGTTGCCCATGTGGCAGGGCGGCGAATCCGCCTTGAACGAACTGTCGGCGAGCAAGATCGTTGCCGCCCTGAAGGCCTATCGCAGCGGCCAGCGCTTCCACCCGATGATGCAGTTCTTCGTCATGCCCATGGCCGAGCAGGACATGGAGGACATCGGTGCCTACTACAGCGGCCAAGTCCAAAGCCTGTATCAGCGGCTGGGCGGCAAGGAGGCGATCAACGCGGTGGTCAAGGACCTGCTGGCCAACGGCATGGCGGACGCCCGCCTGCAACCGCGCATGTCCCGCATGGATGGTGCCCGTTGCGAACGTCAGTTGACCGACCTGCTCTGCGAAACCACCGGCGGACCGTGCAAGTACGTCGGGCGCGACATGAAGACGGCACACGCCGGCGCCAACGTGACCGAGACCGAATGGCAGGCCTTCGCGGAGAACCTGAGCAAGACCTTCGTTCGCTTCAACGTGCCTGCCCGCGAACGCGGCGAATTGATGCAACTCATCGGGCCAATGAAGGCTGACATCGTCGGCCATTGAACCGACGCCAGATCAATAACGGGGCATGCGCATGCCGGATTCCCCGTTTTCAGCCTTCGCTGCAAACCTCGCCGGATCGCAGCCGCCGCAGATCAGCCTTTGCCGATCAGGGCGTCGATCTCAGCCTCTGCGTCCAGCCAGTCCTGTGCTTCATAACCAGGGACAAAACCGCGTTTCTCGGCGCGATGGTAGGCCGCCGTGGCGATCCAGTTCTGACGCTCCTCGTAAGAGGGTGCCGGGGGCCTCTTGACCATGGCCTCGCTCTTGGGCTTTGCTGCTTTGGCCTTGGCGGCGGCAGGCGCCTTGGTGGCGGTCTTGGCAGTAGCAGGCGCGGCCTTCTTGGGCTTGGCGACTGCGGTGTCGGCAGCGGCCTTCTTTGCCGGTTCCTTTGCCGTTGTGGCCTTGGTGGCGACAGGCGCCTTGGTGGCGGTCTTGGCCGGGGCCTTGTCGGCTACCGGCTTGGCGGCAGCCTTGGCAGGGGCGGCAGCTTTCTTGGGCTTGGCGACCTCGGTATCGGCAACGGCCTTCTTAGGGGTGCGCTTGACCGTTGCGGTCTTGTCTTCGGACATGTTGTTTCCCTCCGGCGAAATTGATTTACCGCAAACGCGGCTGTTATGAGGATAACTGGAAATTGTTCAATGTCACTGGGAATTGTTGACGTCGGTGGTCGCCAATGCTGCCCAGTGTGTCTAGTCTGCATGGCCCTGTCCGGGTGTCTTCCTGAACGGGGTGTGTTCATTCAGTTCATCGACATATTGCGCGATGCCGCCGGCCTCGCGTTGCAGGTAGTCCGCCACCGCACAAGCAAAGCGCGGCTGGGCCAGCCAGTGCGCCGACCAGGTGGTCGCCGGCAGGAAGCCGCGGGACAGCTTGTGTTCGCCCTGGGCACCCCCCTCGAACAGGGCGATGCCGTGTTCGATGCAGAACTCGATGGCCTGGTAGTAGCAGGTCTCGAAGTGCAGGCCCGAGTGGTAATCCAGGGTGCCCCACGAGCGACCGTAGAGTGCCTCGCGGTTGTACAGATTGAGCGCACTGGCGATGGGCTCGTCATCACGGAAAGCGACAATGAGCAGGATGTTTTCCGGCATGGCCGTGCCGATGCGCAGGAAAAAATCCAGATTGAGTGCGATGGGTGAATTGAATTGCCGGTGGGTGCGGTCGTAACAGCGCTTGAAGAACTGCCAGTGCACCTCCGTAATCTGCTCGCCGCACAGGTGTTCGAAACGGATCCCGGCCTCGCGTACCTTGCGCCGTTCCTGCCGGACCTTCTTGCGCTTGTCCTGGCGCAGGCCAGCCAGGAAATCCTCGAATCCGCCATAGCCCGGATTGCGCCAGTGCAGTTGCACGCCTTGCCGCAGCAGCATCCCGTGCCCGGCCATCTCCCTGGCCTCGTCCTCGCCAGGAAACAGGCAATGCAACGAGGAAACACCAGACTCGCGCGCCAGGTCGAGTGCCGCATCGAGCAGGGCGGCGCGCACCTCGGCCGTGGCGGCGAGCAGGCGCGTCCCAGCCACCGGCGTGAACGGCACGGCATTGACCAGTTTGGGGTAATAGCTCAGGCCGTTGCTCTTGTAGGCCTCGGCCCAGGCCCAGTCGAACACGAACTCGCCCCAGGAGTGGCTCTTGAAATAGAGCGGCATGGCGCCGACCAGAGCATCGCCCTCCCAGGCAGTGACGAAGCGGGCATCCCAGCCGGTGGCCGGGCTGGCGCAGCCGCTTTCCTGCAAGGCCGACAGGAAGGCGTGGCGCACGAAGGGGTTGGCGCCGGCCAGGGCATCCCATTGCGCCGACGGTAGGTCGGCGATGCGCTCGACCAGACGGATGTTCAAGCCGCGCGCCGCCAGATCAGGGTGCGGTTGTTGGCCGGCATCTCGACGTCTCGTTCGAGACGCATGCCCTGTGCCTCGGCCAGCCGGTCCAGCGCCTCGAAATCGCGCACGCCGCTGACCGGGTCGCGATTCTTCAGCCAGACATCGAAGCGGGCGTTGCTCTCCGAGGTAAAGGCGCCGTTATAGTTGAACGGCCCATACAGACAGAGCAGCCCGCCCGGCGCCAGGACCCGGCCGATGCCGGCGAACATCCGCTCCACCGCGGGCCAGGCGACGATGTGCACGGTGTTGGCGTTGAATACCGCGTCGACAGGGCCGACCGGCCAGGCCGGTGCATTGACGTCGAGGGCCAGCGGCGGCAGCACGTTGGCGAGTCCCGCCTCGTCCAGCCAGGCCTGTATGCCCTTGTGGTTTTCCGGCAGCTCGCTGGTCTGCCAGGTCAGGTGCGGCAGTGCGGCACCGAAATAGACCGCATGCTGGCCGGTGCCGCTGGCGATCTCCAGCACCCGTTTACGGTCGGCCAGGACCTCGTGCAGCACGGCCAGGATGGGGTCGCGGTTCTGCTGGCAGGATTCGGCATACGGTTTCATGCTGGTCAGCCCTTGAAGGCCTGGCCGGAGGCCAGGTAGTCCAGTTCATCTGCCGTGCTGGCACGGCCGAGCGCTTCATTGCGGTGCGGAAAGCGGCCGAAGCGCCGGATGATGTCGCGGTGGTGCTCGGCCCAATGAGGGTTCAGCCCGGCGGCGTGGAACAGGGCCACCGAGCGGTCCTGGTCGGCCGGATCCTCGCTGTGCATGAATGGCAGGAACAGGAAGGCGAGGCGGTCTTGCGGAATCTGCCGGTCGTGGCCCAGTTCGAGTGCACGCCGCGCCTCCGCCACGGCCTGGTCGCCGCTGGCATAGGCCTCGGGCCGGCCCCGGTACATGTTGAGCGGCAGCTGGTCGAGCACGATGACCAGGGCCAGCGCCCCGTCCGGAGTGTCCAGCCAGTGCGTCAGCTCGCCCGCGCAGGCCTGTTGCCACATGGGCTCGAAGCGCAACCGGATCATCCGATCCAGTTCCGGCGTCGAGGCGAACCAGCGTTCGCGCATATCGTCGGCGTACCAGAAGTCGAGCAGTTCCTGGTATTCGGGCAGTGAGGTCGAATCGGTATTCATAGCTCTGCAAGATAGACGGCCTGATCATCCTGCACCAGACCGGCATGCATGCGGCCGGGTTCCGGCCCCATCTGGTGCATGCCGCCCCAGGACAGGGCGGCTATTTCCAGCACGGTACCGATGCGCGACGCAATATCCTTTAACAACAATTACTTATAATCTGGCACGGGCATTGCTAGTTACCATTTAACCGACGCACAGGCGCGTCGGCCTTGGCTCTCCTCCTTAGTTGCAAATTGGACAACGGTGTCCCACCCATACGGGTCGGGCGCCGTTTTTTTTTGGAGTAACGAATATGGCAAACCCCTTTTCACCCGACGCGCCCGTCATCGATACCAGCAAGCGAGACTTCATGAAAAAGACCGCCACGCTCTCCGCCGCCGCTGCCCTCATGGCCATGGTCCCGCCCGGCATCCGTAGCGCCGCCTGGGCCGCCGGTACTGAAGGGCTGGAAAAGACCGACCTGACCTTCGGCATCATCCCCCTGACCGACTGCGCACCCATCGTGGTGGCCTACGAGAAGGGCTTCTTCAAGAAGCACGGCCTCAACGTGGCGGTGTCCAAGGAGGCCTCCTGGGCCAACATCCGCGACAAGGTTTCCATCGGCGCCCTGGACGGCGCCCACATGCTGGCCGGCATGCCCATCGCCGCCACCCTGGGCGTCGGCGCCACGCCCAAGGATACCGTCACCGCCTTCAGCCTGGACCTGAACGGCAACGGCATCACCGTCTCCAACGAACTCTACGAGCGCATGGTCGCCGCCGACCCCGAGGCGATGAAGACCCGGCCCACCTCGGCGCGCGCGCTGAAGAAGGTGATCGACGCCGACAAGGCCGCCGGCAAGGAGCCGATGACCTTCGCCATGGTGTTCCCGGTCTCCACCCACAACTACGAGCTGCGCTACTGGATGGCCTCGGCCGGCATCGACCCCGACCAGGACGTGCGCCTGATCGTCATCCCGCCGCCCCAGATGGTGGCCAACCTGCAGTCCAAGAACATCGTCGGCTACTGCGTCGGCGAGCCCTGGAACCAGCGTGCCGTGGAGATGGGCATCGGCAAGTCCATCATCACCAACTACGAGATCTGGAACAACAACCCGGAGAAGGTGTTCGGCGTCACCCGCGAATGGGCCGACAAGAACCCGAACAGCCACCGCGCCGCCGTGCGCGCCCTGATCGAGGCGGCGGCCTGGTGCGACCAGCCCGAGAACCGCAAGGAAGTGGTGCGCATCATCTCGGCCAAGTCCTACGTCAACGCCCCCACCGACGTGGTCGACAACTCCATG
>JBAZLW010000043.1:0-13297 GCA_041650095.1 Hydrogenophilaceae bacterium
CGCAGGGTCAGCCTGTCGCCGCGCAAGGCGACCAGTTCGATGGCGTGCACCATCACACGGCGGGCCTGGCGTTCGATCTCGATCCCCTTGCGGGCATATTCGTACAGTGGCCGGCCGTCGCGCTTGAGCGCGGAATGCATGGGCGGGACCTGATCGATCTCGCCGATGAAGCGGGGCAGCACGGCCATGACATCGGCCTCGGTCACGGCGACCGGCCGGGTCTCGATGACCTCGCCCTCGGGGTCGGCGGTGGTGGTGCGTACGCCCAGCTGCGCCTCGGCCAGGTAGACCTTGTCGGCATCGAGCAGGAACTGGGAAAACTTGGTCGCCTCGCCCAGGCACAAGGGCAGCAGACCGGTGGCGAACGGGTCCAGGGTGCCGGTATGGCCGGCCTTTTCCGCGTTGTACAGGCGCTTGGCCTTCTGCAACGCCAGGTTGGAGGTGATGCCCTCCGGCTTGTCGAGCAGGAGGACGCCATCTACTTTGCGCTTAGCCATCAGTCGTTAAGCCGGCTGTCGCGTAGCGATGCTTCAGGCCCCCTCGCCCATTGGGAGAGGGCCGGGGAGAGGGGACGATCGTGACGGGGCACGACCAACATCAATCCTGACCTGCCTCGTCACCATCGTCGTGCGGATGGCGTTTGTCTTGTTCGACCGCCTCGTCGATCAGTTGGGACAGGTGCACGCCGCGCTCCACCGACTCGTCGTACTGGAAGGTCAGGCTGGGCACCAGGCGCAGACGCATGCGCTGGGCCAGGGCACGGCGCAGGAAACCGACCGTGTGCTGGAGCGCCTTGGCCACCGCCTGGTGGTCGCCGGTCATCACGGTGAACCAGACCTTGGCATGTTCGAGGTCGGAGGTGACCTCGACGGCGTTGATGGTCACGCCCTTGACGCGCGGGTCCTGGACCTCGCGCCAGAGGATGTCCGCCAGCTCCTGGCGGATCTGTTCGGCGACGCGGCGGGAACGGGGAAAGTCGGATGGCATATATGTAGCGGTCAGCGGTCAGCGGTCAGCGGTCAGCGGTCAGCGGTCAGCGGTCAGCGGTCAGCGAAAACATCATCGGGCTGAATGCTGATTGCTGAAAGCTGAAAGCTGACCGCTATTCTCACAGCGTCCGGGCCACTTCCACCACCTCGAAACACTCGAGCTGGTCGCCTTCCACGAGGTCGTTGTAGTTCTTCAGGCTGAGGCCGCACTCGAAGCCGCCCTTGACTTCCTTGACGTCGTCCTTGAAGCGCTTCAGGGCGTCGATCTCGCCGGTATGCACCACCACGTTGTCGCGGATCACGCGCACCGAGCCGGCGCGCTTGATGACGCCTTCCAGAACCATGCAACCGGCCACGGTGCCGACCTTGGTGATGCGGAAAACCTGGCGCACCTCGGCCATGCCGATGACGGTTTCCTTCTTCTCCGGCGACAGCAGGCCGCCCAGGGCCGCCTTCACGTCATCCACGGCCTCGTAGATGATGTTGTAGGTGCGGATGTCGACCGCGGAGTTCTCGGCCAGCTTCCTGGCCTGGGCATCGGCACGCACGTTGAAGGCGATGATCACGGCGCCGGAGGCGATGGCCAGGTTGATGTCGGATTCCGACACCGCGCCGACCGCGGCATGGATGATGTTGACCCGCACCTCGGGGGTGGACAGCTTCTGCAGGGCGTGGCTGAGGCCCTCGTAGGAACCCTGGACGTCGGCCTTGAGGATCAGCGGCAGGGACTTCACTTCGCCCTCGCCCATCTGGTCGAACATGGTCTCCAGCTTGGTGGCCTGCTGCTTGGCCAGCTTGACGTCACGGAACTTGCCCTGGCGGAACAGGGCGATCTCGCGCGCCTTGCGCTCGTCGGTCAGGACCATCACGTCCTCGCCGGCGGCGGGAACCTCGGACAGGCCCTGGATCTCGACCGGGATGGAGGGACCGGCTTCCTGGATCGGCTTGCCATCCTCGTCCAGCATGGCGCGTACCTTGCCGAAGGCGGCTCCGGCCAGCATCATGTCGCCGCGCTTGAGGGTACCGGACTGGACCAGGATGGTGGCAACCGGGCCGCGGCCCTTGTCGAGACGGGACTCGATCACCACGCCCTTGGCCATCGCCTCGACCGGGGCCTTGAGTTCGAGCACTTCGGCCTGGAGCAGGATGGATTCGAGCAACTGGTCGATGCCCGCGCCGGTCTTGGCGGAGACATCGACGAACATGGTATCGCCACCCCACTCCTCGGGCACCACGCCCTCGGCGGAGACTTCCTGGCGAATCTTTTCCGGGTTGGCACCCGGCTTGTCGATCTTGTTCACCGCCACCACGATGGGCACGTTGCCGGCCTTGGCGTGGTGGATGGCCTCGCGGGTCTGCGGCATGACGCCGTCGTCGGCCGCCACCACCAGGATGACCAGGTCGGTCGCCTTGGCGCCGCGGGCACGCATGGCGGTAAAGGCCTCGTGACCCGGGGTGTCCAGGAAGGTGATCATGCCGCGCGGGGTCTCCACGTGGTAGGCACCGATGTGCTGGGTGATGCCGCCCGCCTCGCCGGCCGCCACACGGGCACGCCGGATATAGTCGAGCAGCGAGGTCTTGCCGTGGTCGACGTGACCCATCACGGTGACCACCGGGGCGCGATGCAGCCGCTCGGCTTCCTTGTGTTCAACACCGGTATCTTCCAGGTAGGATTCCGGGTTGTCGGTGGGGGCCAGCTTGGCGATATGGCCAAGTTCTTCCACCACGATCATCGCTGTTTCCTGGTCGAGCACCTGGTTGATGGTGACCATGGAACCCATCTTCATCAGGGCCTTGATCACCTCGGCCGCCTTGACCGACATCTTGTGCGCCAGGTCGGCGACGCTGATGGTTTCGGGCACCAGGACTTCCTTGATGGTCGGCTCGGCCGGCGCGACAAACTGGGCATGCTCTGACTTGTGCCGGGTCTTGCGGCCACCACTGCGCCAGCCACTTTCCGATTCCAGGGCACCGCGCACCTTGAGGCCCTTCTTGCCGGCGGATTCGTCCGGACCCACCTTGCTTTTCTTGGCTACGGTCTTGTCGACCTTGGGCTTTACCGAGGGCTTGGTTTCGCCGGGCGCCTTGGCGGCAGGCTTGACCGCCTCCACCACCTCCACCGCCTTTTGGGCCACATCTGCTTCCTGGGCCTGCTTGCGGGCGATCTCGCGCTCCTGCTTGGCCTTCAGTTCGGCCTCCTGGATGGCCCGCAATTCGGCATGCCGCTTGGACTCGTGCTTGCGCGCCTGGATTTCCTCTTCGCCCAGGATCATCGGGACGATGGCCGGTGCTGCCACAGGCGCTGCCTCCGGAACCTCGGGGGCAGCCTCGACCGGAATCTCGACCGGTGCCGGCTCAGGGATGATCTCAACCGGAGGGGCGACCGGAACTTCCTCGACCGGCGGCTCCACGTGGGCTTCCTCGACCGGCACCACCGGCGCTTCGCGCTTCATCAGGACGCGCTTCTTGCGCACCTCGACCTGGATGGTGCGGGCCTTGCCGCTGCTGTCTGAGGTCCGGATCTCGGAGGTCTGCTTGCGGGTCAGGGTGATCTTGGTCTTCGGGGCCTTGGCACCATGTTTGTCGCGCAGATAATCCAGCAAGCGCGCCTTGTCCTGATCGGACAGGGCGTCCGCGGTTCCATTCACCGATACCCCGGCGGCCTGCAACTGCTCCACCAGAAGTGCCGGGGCGACTTTAAGCTCGTTGGCAAATTGTTCGACGTTCATCTAACCCTCTATGTTTACCGCTTTACCGCGCTCAGGCGAACCAGGGCGCACGCGCCGACATGATCAGCGCCTGAGCCCGGTCTTCGGCCATGCCTGTGAGTTCCACCAGTTCGTCCACGGCCAGGTCGGCCAGATCCTCGGCCGACTTGATGCCCTTGGCGGACAGTTCCGCCGCCATGCCGGCATCCATGCCCTCGACGCTCATCAGATCGGTCGAATCCTTTTCCACCGTCTCCTCCTGGGCGATCGCCGCCGTCAGCAGGGCATCGCGGGCACGGGCGCGCAGCTCGTTGACGGTATCCTCGTCGAAGGCCTCGATCTCGAGCATCTCGGAGAGCGGCACGTAGGCGATCTCTTCCAGGGTGGAGAAACCTTCCTCCACCAGCACCTCGGCGACGTCCTGGTCGATATCCAGCCGTTCCATGAACAGGCTGCGGATGGAGGAGACCTCGGTCTCCTTCTTCTCCTCGGCCTCGTCCTCGGTCATGATATTGATGGTCCAGCCGGTCAGCTCGGAAGCCAGGCGGACGTTCTGGCCGCCGCGGCCGATGGCGTTGGCCAGCTGGCTCTCGTCGACTACCACGTCCATGCTGTGCTTTTCTTCGTCGACGACGATGCTGGACACCTCGGCAGGGGCCAGGGCGTTGATCACGAACTGGGCCGGCTCGGGCGACCACAGGATGATGTCGACCCGCTCGCCATTCAGCTCATTGGTGACCGCCGTGACCCGGGTGCCGCGCACGCCGATGCAGGAACCTTGTGGATCGACCCGCTGATCGTTCGACTTGACGGCGATCTTGGCGCGCAGGCCAGGATCGCGGGCGGCGGCCTTGATCTCGATCAGGCCCTCGGAGATTTCCGGCACTTCCAGGGCGAACAGGTCCTTGATGAATTCGGGCGCGGTGCGCGACAGGATCAATTGCGGGCCCCGACCGCCGCGCTCGACACGCAGCAGGCAGGCACGGATGCGGTCGCCGATGCGCAGGTTTTCCTTCTGGATCATCTGGTCGCGCGCCAGCAGGCCCTCGATGCGGCCGGACTCGATGATCGCGTTGCCGCGCTCCATGCGCTTGATGGTGCCGGAGACCAGGGCATCGTTGCGGGCCAGGAAATCATTGAGTACCTGCTCGCGTTCGGCGTCGCGGATCTTCTGCAGGATGACCTGCTTGGCGGCCTGGGCGCCGATGCGGCCGAAATCGACCGCCTCGGTATGCTCCTCGATGAACTGACCGACCTCGATGTCCGGATCGATCTCGCGCGCCTCGAACAGCAGGTACTGGCGATCCGGGAACTCCAGGCCGGCCTCGTCGGGCAGCACCTCCCAACGGCGGAAGGCCTCGTACTCGCCGGTCTTGCGATCGATCTCCACGCGCACATCCGCGTCTTCGCTGAAACGTTTCTTGGTGGCGTGAGCCAAGGCAGATTCCAGGGCGCCGAACACCACATCCGGTTCCACATTCTTTTCGCGCGCCAGCGCATCGGCCAACAACAGTACTTCCCGACTCATCGCATCCTCCGGGGCAAATCCATCTTAAATATTCGGTACCAGACGGGCCGAATCGATATCGGCCAGCGGGATCGCCACGGCCCCCGACTCCGTCTCCAGATTCAACACACCGTCCGCGATGCCGGCCAACCTGCCGACAAACTTCTTGCGTCCCGCCTCGGTGGGCATGCGCAATTTGATCTGCGCCTGCTCGCCGGCGAAACGGACGAAATCCGCTTCCTTGACCAGGGGCCGATCCAGACCGGGCGACGACACCTCCAGGCGGCTGTAATCGACTTCCTCGACCATGAACAACCGGGTCAGCTGATTGCTCACCTTGGCGCAGTCCTCCACGACGACGCCGCCCGGCTTGTCGATATACACGCGCAACAGGCCGCGCCCGACGCGTTCGGTGGCGACCAGTTCGTATCCCATTCCGACCAGGGTCGGTTCGATCAAAGTTTGCAGTTCCATCGCTTCAGAAACAAAAAAAGGGCGCAACGCCCATAAAAATCCGGCGAACTATAACAGGTTTTCGGAAATGAATTAAATCCCGGGAAAAGGAACTGTGCAACGCACGGAGTGGTGCCCGGGACCGGACTCGAACCGGTATGACCGAAGTCGAGGGATTTTAAGTCCCTTGCGTCTACCTGTTTCGCCACCCGGGCGGTCTGGGCCGGTCAAGGCCGGTAAGGCTGTTTGGAGGCGCGTGCCGGAGTCGAACCGACCTACACGGATTTGCAATCCGGTGCATAACCGCTTTGCTAACGCGCCGCGATAAAACCACTGTCCTGCAAGGACGCACATCCGCGACCCTGAAAGGGAAAGGGGAAAGCCTGTAAGCTTTCCCCATGAATCCTGGAGCGGGAAACGAGACTCGAACTCGCGACATCTACCTTGGCAAGGTAGTGCTCTACCAACTGAGCTATTCCCGCTGCGAAGGCTCGCCATTCTAGCCAGCAAAATATTTCTGTCAATATTGCGATACATGTTTTTTTGAAAGGCTTCTCTCGTGAGTGAAACATCCCTGCGCACTACCGTCGCCGAGACCTCCCGCCTGACCGTCGTCGAGCGCCTCAACCGCGGCAGTTCCGGCAACGTCAGCGCCCGCTGCGACAGCGGTTTCCTGGTCACGCCCTCCGGCCTGCCGTCGGACGCGATCCGCCCCGAGCAGGTGGTGCGCGTGGCCATGGACGGCTCCTGCACGGGTCCTCTGCCGCCGTCCAGTGAATGGCGCATCCACCGCGACATCTACCAGGCCCGGCCGGAGGTCAATGCGGTGGTCCATGTCCATTCCCCGTTCGCGGTCTCGCTGGCCTGTCTGCGCCGCGCCATCCCGCCGTTCCACTACATGGTGGCGGTGGCAGGCGGCCAGGACATCCGCTGTGCCGGCTATGCCCTGTTCGGCAGCCAGGCCCTGTCCGATCACGTTCTGGCGGCGCTAACGGGGCGCCGCGCCTGTCTGATGGCCAATCACGGCCTGGTCGCCACCGGCCGCAACCTCGAGCTGGCGCTGGCCCTGGCGATCGAGGTGGAAGGCCTGTGCGAGCAGTACTGGCGCGCCAGCCTGATGGGCGAACCGGTGCTGCTCAGCGAGGTTGAGATGGCCGAGGCCCTGGCCAAGTTCGCAGGCTACGGACAACGCTGATGCTGGCCGAGGCGCTGGCCTGGCTGCTCACCCCTGTCCCGGCGACGGCGCGGCGGCTCGGCCACCTGGCCGAGAGCATCGCCATCGCCGCCCGCCACCGGCGCTGCCGCGCGGCCTGGGCGCCCCACCTCGCGGCCAGTCGGCAGACGCTGCTCGAATCGGCACGCGCCGCCCCGGGCCACCGGGTTGCCCTGGTGCTCGGCTCGGGCCATCTGCTGGATGTGCCTCTGGCCGAATTGGCCGAATTGTTCGAGTCGGTCTGGCTGGTCGATATCGTGCAGCCCTGGTCGAGCCGTTTGGCGGCGCGCCGATACGCCAATGTCAGGCTGATCGAGTTGGACCTGACCGAATGCCTGCACCGCCTGCCCGAGCCGCCGCCGTTGCCGTCGATCTTCCTGGATGAGCCGGCGATCGACTGGGTCGCCTCGGTCAGCCTGCTGTCGCAACTGGCCAACCCGCCCCGTAGATGGCTGCAGACGAACCGGCCCGACCTGGATGCCGAACTCTATGGCAAGGCGCTGATGGCCCGACACCTGGAATGGCTGGCGAGTTTCCGCGTACCGGTCTGCCTGTTGGCCGACATCGAACAGACCCGGTTGGATACCCGCGGAGAAATTGCCGAGCGGCAGGACTACCGGCCGCTGCTGGCCGGCTGGCAGATCAATGCGGAATGGCGCTGGAACCTCGCCCCGCCCGGCGAACTGGCCAATGGCGAGACCGCCTTTCACCGGGTCGCGGCGTTAAGCCGCCGCTGAACCCGAGGCTCACAGTGTGGGCAGCACGAACACCTGGACGATGTTCAACAGGCCCAGGCCGAGGTTGACGCCGACCAGAATCCGGATCCGGTTCAACACGGCGCCCGCAGCCGGCCAGTTCTCGGCCGCCACCGCCCGCCTGAGGGCGCCATAGGGCAGGAAATAGAGGTAGAAGAAGATCGCCGCCATCAGGTAGCCGATCCCGGCCATGGCGTGGACATGGACCGGCACCGCCGCCATACCGCCCAGTTGCAGGGTCAGCAGTTGCCCGCTCAGGATCAACAGCAGCACCGCCGCCCAGACCCATGGGAAAAAGCGGTCGAACACACCCTGCCACAGGCGCAGCCGCAACGGCGGCTCCAGTTGCGCGGCCGCCACCGGACGCAGGCACAGGTAGGCGAAGAACATGCCGCCGACCCAGATCACGGTGGCCAGGACATGGACTAGATAAAGCAGCTTCATGGGCATGTCGGGTTCCTCTCTTGCTGGTTTTGACTGATGGTTTTGTCTTCGAAATATACCAGTAAAAAAGTCAGGAACTATTCAACAAGAATATAATCATTTTCTTATAATCTATTCGCTGCCATGCCGGTTTGGGCATGGCTTTTTACTGATTCACTTCGAGATGGGAGTCTCCATGATGTACTTAAGCGCCATTCGTCGCGCCTTCAGCACCCTGTTCATCGCCCTTGCCGCCCTGGCGCTTATGGCCGCACCGGCCTGGGCCGCCGACGCGGCGACGAACAAACCGGCGGTGGTCTACGTGGTCGGCCAGGGCATCCTGGAAATGCCTCTGTCCGACGGGGTCAGCATGGAGGATGCGGTGGAGTCGATGAAGCTGCGCGCCAATGCGCTCAACTTCAAGCTGGTCGCGGAACTGCCTCTGTCCAAGCAGGTGGAGGTGATGACCGGCAAACCGCAGCGCCGGATGACCATCTACCAGTTCTGCGACGCCCTCACCGCCAAGCAGTTGCTCGACACCAACCCGGCCTTCGCCGCCTTCCTGCCCTGCCGGATTGCCCTGATCGAGGATGACCAGGGCAAGGGCCGCATCATCATGCTCAACATGGATGCCATGATCAAGGCCGCCAAGCTGCCACCGGAACTGAGCAAGAAGGCCGAGGATGTGCGCGACAACCTGCTCAGCATCATGATCGCCGGCGCCAACGGCGAACTCTGATCCAGAACAGCACCATGAAAAAGGGCGGGGACATCCCCGCCCTTTTTCATTCCGGCACCGGCCGATCAGACCGCCGGCAACAATTGCGGCTGTTCGCCGGGCTGGCGCAGGCGCTTCTCCAGTATCTCCATGGTGGCCCGGCCGATGTAGTCGCTGTCCGGGCTGTGCGTGTTCATGGCCTCCAGGTAGGCCTGGGCGATCACCTTGCCGAGCGGGTCCGGGTTATAGAGCAGCTTCTTGATGACGAACGGGTTGAGCGTAAGCGGATTGTAGTCCGGGTCCAGGTAGCCCTCGCCGATCAGGCGTTTCTCGACCGGCGTGTTGGGCTGGATGCCGATGAAGAAGATGAACGGCAACACGTTGTCGCGGCCGAACATCCGGTACAACTCCTTGATCCGGTCGATGGTGGCGAGCAGGGTTGCCGGTGTCTCGCCCGGCGCATTGAGCGGCATGTACAGCTTGACCTGCTGGTCGCTGTGGCCGGCCTCCTTGAACAGCTTGAAGGCCTCCATCTGCTGGTCGAGGTCGTAGCCCAGGGTCAGGCTGTCGATGATGTCCTGGGTGCCGGTGAAGGACAGGTCGATGCTGATCAGGCCGGACTTCAGCATCTTGCGGGCGATCTCGGCGGTCAGGTGGTTCAGGCGCAGGTAGCCGGTCCAGTAAACCTTCACCTCGCGCGCCATCATCTCGTCGAGGATCGCCTCGACGTGCCTGGTGCTGCGCAGGGTGGAACAGAACTGGGCGTCGGTGAACCAGATGTACTTGACCCCGTAGACCTTGTTCAGGGCCTCCACTTCCTTGGCCACCTCGGCCGGATCGCGGAAGCGCTGGCGCGCGCCCTCGATCTTGTTGTACAGGCAGAAATGACACTGGAACGGACAGCCGCGCTTGGTATGGACGCCGATGTAGCCGTCCAGGTACTCGCGGAAACCGGGAAAGATGGATTCGACGTAGGTGAAATCGACCGCGGTCAGCCGCGCCAGGTCGAAGTTCTCCTCCGCCGGGCGGTGGATCACCCGGCCCCGTTCATCCTTGTAGTAATGGTTCCCGGCCGGTTTCTCGAAACCGTCGACCACCGACAGCATGGCCTCCTCGCCCTCGCCCACCACCACGACCGAGTTGGTCGGGCATTTCTCGGCGACGTACTTGCCGAAGATCGACACCGCAGTGCCGCCGACCACGATGCGCGCATCCGGCAACAACCGCCGTACCAGCTTCAGGTAACCAAAATTGCGGAAGCGCGAGGCCGCGTAATCCCAGATGATGCCGACGGCATCCCAGGTCGCCTTGAGGCGGCGCAGCGGGCTCGGCGAGTGGTCGAAGTTCATCACCACGTCGAGGGCATCGTTCTCCGGGTGCGGCCCGAAGGTCTGCATGTTGCGCCAGGAAAAGGCCACCACGTCCGGCTTCAAGGCCTCGATGCGCTCCTTCAACGCCGCCTGGCGCTCGGCCGGCGGCACCAAGGCCATGTCGAGCAGTTCCTGGCGGATATCGGGGCGCTGCTTGTGGATGAAATCGGCGACATAGATCACCCCGCCCGGATAGATCTTCCAGACAGGCAGACGGACATACAAGACGGTTTGGACGGTTTGAGACATAGCGGTGCGTTATAAAGATGTTCTGTGGCCTTGTCTCGTATATTAGGAAACACTAATGCTTTTGTCTGGCGAACTTTGGCCTATGCCTGCCCGCCACTGGGCGAATGGTGACCAATGCGCAACACCGTGACCCGCCTCATTAGCTGACACCATCAGCCTCGCCGGTAATTCAATATCCGCCCCTTGTAGGCCTCGCCGCTTTCCTGGTGGGCGGTGGCCCGGGTTTCCCTGTGCAGATAGCCCAGTCCGGCCATCTGACGGTTGAACGCCGCCCGGTTGCCCCGGTCCGGATCGACGATGATGACCTCGACCGACGGACAGGAATGGCGGTCGATGTAGCCGGCCAGCAGGCCTGGCAGATCGCGCTCGTAGAGCACATCGCTGCCGACGATGAGATCGAACCTGCCCAGGCCCGGGTCCGCATCGGACCAACTGCCGGTCCGGAAATCGAGGGGTTCCAGCCGATTCAGGCGCAGGTTTTCCGCCATGAACGCGGCGGCCATGGGATGCAGGTCGCTGGCGGTGACGTCGGCGCCGCGGCGCTGCATGACCAGGCTGGCCAGGCCCAGGCCGCAGCCGATCTCGAGCACCCGCCTGCCGACCAGCGGCAGCGCCTGGACGATGCCGGCCAGGATACGGGCCGACGGCCAGACCAGGCCGAACAAGGGCCAACTCGCCGATGAGATGCCCGCCCGCTCGGCCACGCCATCGGGATCGGAATATTGCTGGCGATCGAGCAGGGAACGGATGTCGAAGTCCAGCCCGCCCAGGCAGAGGGTCTCAATCTTGATCTGATAGTCGGCGCGGGCATCGGACAAGGCGGGCATCTCATGACGTGTCGTGGATCGGGAAATGATCAGGTCGAATGACACGGCGCCCGGCGATGAGCGGGATGCAAGCCGAAGAGGGCATTCCAAAACAAACCGGGGTTAAGGCCCGGCCCCGCATTGTAACCAGATATGCGTTCCGACTTGGGGCGTTTCCTGCCAGCGGCCACCACTGACAGATCGGCGACATAAAGTTGATCCCGCTCAAACAGCAACTTGACGCAGACCACGCGTAGGTATAACTACTTTTCATTCAATAGTTGTTGAACTCACTATATTTATTGGACAGATGGAGTCTTGGGGAGAGGGGCAATTGTCCAGTCAATTACCTGAGCATGAGGGAAGTGCGCCACCACAGACGATATTGATCGTCGACGACTCCCCTGAGAACCTCACTGTTCTCAACGAGTTGCTGCAGACGCTATACCGGGTGCGTGCCGCCTCCTCCGGGCAGAAGGCACTGCGTATCGTCGGCACCCCACCGCAACCCGACCTGATCCTGCTCGACGTGATGATGCCGGGCATGGACGGCCACCAGGTATTCCGGCAATTGCGCGCCGACCCCGGCACCCGCGACATCCCGGTCATATTCGTCACCGCCCTGGACAGCCCCGAGGCCGAAATGCAGGGTCTCGAAGCCGGCGCGGTGGACTACATCACCAAGCCCATCGTCGCGCCGATCCTGCTGGCCCGCGTGCACAACCAGCTGGAATTGAAGCAGGCCCGAGACCGGCTGCGCGACCAGAACGCCTATCTGGAGCATGAAGTGGCCAAGCGCATGGCCGAGAACGACCTGATCCAGGTGGTCAGCATCCGGGCTCTGGCGCATCTGGCGGAAACGCGGGACTCGGAAACCGGCAACCATATCCTGCGCACCCAGGGCTATGTCCAGGAACTGGCCACCTTGCTGCAACGACAGCCCGGATTTGCCGACGTACTGAACGACCGCTACATCAAGCTGCTGAGCCGTTCGGCGCCCCTGCACGACATCGGCAAGGTGGGCATCCCGGACGCCATCCTGCAAAAACCCGGCCCGCTCACGGCCGAGGAATGGCGGATCATGAAGACCCATTCAGAGAAGGGCAGCGAGGCCATCGAGATGGCGGAACGCGATACCGCCGAGGACGTGGAATTCCTCACCCTGGCCAAGGAGATCGCCCACTGGCATCACGAAAAATGGGATGGCAGCGGCTATCCGGACGGCCTGGCGGGGGAAGCCATTCCGATATCCGCACGCATCATGGCCCTGGCCGACGTGTTCGACGCCCTGATCTCCAGGCGCGTCTACAAGGACCCCGTTTCCTACCAGGAAGCCAGGGACATCATCGCAGCCGGACGCGGCCGGCATTTCGACCCAGTCATGGTCGATACCTTCCTGTTTCATTTCGATCGCTTCTGTGCCATCTCCGACCGCTACCGCGACCCTGCCCCGGCCACCGGCAAGCCATGACCGAACCGGCCGGACACCCCGCCACGATGCCTGCTGACCTCACCCCGGACCGACCCGGACCGGTATCTCACGGCAGCATCCTGGGCGTCGTGCTGGTCTATGCCGTATTTGCCGCGCTGTGGATACTGCTCTCCGACAAGGCGGTGGAATGGCTGTTCAGCGACCCGGTCAAGATCACCCTGGCCAGTTCGATCAAGGGCGGCCTTTTCGTCGCCATCACCTCGGCGTTGCTGTACCGACTAATGCGGCGCATGGTCGGCGCCAGCGAGGCCCCGGCTTGGGGCCTGCGGCGTCCGGGCCTGCCATTTGCCCTGCTGGCCGCGGCCATCCTGATCCTGGCCGCGAGCGCCATCGGCCACACCTTCAGCCAGCAAAGCGACCAGAAGGTGGCGCAACTCCAGGCCATCGCCGACCTCAGGTCGCACCAGATCACCGACTGGTTGAAGGAACGTCTGGGAGTTGCCGAGCTCGTGTCAAACAGCGCGTTCTTCGCCGCCGACTACCGACGCTGGCGGGAAACCGGCGACAGCGCCAGCCGGGACCGCTTGCAGGCCCAACTGGCACAGTGGAGCCAGCACCGGGACTTTGCCGCGACCATATTGCTGGACGCGCACGGGACACGCCTGTGGGGCAGC
>JBAZLW010000044.1:0-13218 GCA_041650095.1 Hydrogenophilaceae bacterium
TGGTGAGCGGCGGCGTCATAGCCGCCATGGATGGCGCGAGTGGCGAAGCGCCAATGGGAATTCTTGTCGGACATGTGCGGGACCTCATCGTTATCAGGGGCGAATTAATCATAAAATCCGCCCCATGAATACCCTCTCCTATCAACGTCTCTGGCTGGCCATCGGCTGGGGCCTGGTCCTGCTGGTGATCGCGCTTTCGCTGATGCCCGCCCCACAACTGCCTCAGGTCGGCTTCAACGACAAGCTCGGGCACATCCTGGCCTATTTCACCCTGATGGCATGGTTCGGGCAGATCTATTGCAAACGACTGACGCCGCTACTGGCCCTGCTGACCCTGGGCGCAACGCTGGAGGTCCTGCAGGGGATGACCGGCTACCGGGAGATGAGCGGCCTGGACATGCTGGCCAACACCGCCGGCGTCACCTTCGGCTGGCTGTTCAGCCGTCTCGTCCCCGGTCTGCTGGCCGCAGCGGACGCCCGTCTGCCGTGAACCTGCACTGGGCCGTCCGCGCCGCACTGACGGAATCCGGCATCGAGGCGAAACTCGCCGCGACCGATCGGCTCTGGGCGGACTGGCAGGCCGGGTTGCTGGTGCCGGAGCCCCATGACGAGGCACAACCCCTGACCGAGGCCGGCCGCCCCGAGCGCCCGGAACTGCTGCCGCCGAAGGCGATGCCGCGCCGCGACCTGAACGGCCCGGCAGGCCACAGGGCGCTGATCCACGCCCTCTGCCACATCGAATTCACCGCCATCAACCTGGCCCTGGACGCGGTCTACCGCTTCCAGGGCCTGCCGGACGCCTTCTATGCGGACTGGCTCAAGGTCGCTTCAGAGGAGGTGCTGCATTTCCGCCTGTTGCGCGCGCACCTGCACACCCTGGGCTGCGATTACGGCGACCTGCCGGCCCATGGCGGCCTCTGGGAGACCGCCATGCTGACCGGTCATGACCCGCTTGCCCGGATGGCGGTGATCCCGCGCTATTTCGAGGCGCGCGGCCTCGACGTCACGCCGGGCATCCAGGCCAAGCTGCGCGGCTATGGCGACCCGGCCGGGGCCGGGATACTCGACATCGTACTGCGCGACGAGATTGGCCACGTCGGTGCCGGCGACCGCTGGTTCCGCACCCTGTGCGACCAGCGCAGCCTGGAACCGACGGCGGAATGGTGCCGGCAGATCGAGGCGGCCGGCCTGCCCTCCCCGCGCGGCCCGTTCAACGAAGTGGCACGTGCGCAGGCCGGCTTCCCGATCGGGGAGATCAGCGCGCACTGACCGGGATGATTACCTCGGCGACCAGACCGCCACCGTCCCGTTCATGCAAATCGACCCGCCAGCCCTGTGCATCGGCCAGTTGGCGAACGATGGCGAGGCCGAGGCCGGAACCGCCGGTATCGCGGCTGCGCGATTCCTCCAGGCGGTAAAAGGGCTGGAACACCTTGTCACGTTCCGCCTCCGGGATGCCGGGTCCGCGGTCAAGCACGCGGATCCGCACGGCCTCCTGAGCGCATTCCAGTTCCAGATCGATGGGCTGGTCGTTGCCATAGCGGAGCGCATTCTCGAGCAGGTTACCGACCACGCGATTGAGCGCGGCGAGGCTCAATACCCGCCGGCACGGCCCGGTTTCATGCACTCGCGCCCGCTCAGGGTGGCTGCAACTCGCCGCCATTTCCCCCAGCGCCTGGCCGAGTTCAACCTCGGTCTCACCCTCGCCCTTGAGCGAACGGGCGAAGTCGAGCATCTGGGCGATCAATCGGGTCATCTCCCTGAGATCGCCCTCCATCCGTTGAACCATCGCGGGATCGGCCTCGTCGAGCATGGCCAGGGCCAGGTGCATGCGGGTGATCGGGGTGCGCAGGTCGTGCGAGATGCCGGACAACAGCACGGTGCGGTTTTCCAGCAGGGCCTGGACCTCGTCGGCCATGCGGTTGAAGACCATGTTCAGGGTGCGCAATTCCTCCGCACCGGTCTCGGGCAGGCGTTCCGGCAGCCGCCCCTGGCCGACCTCTGCCGCCGAACGGGCCAGCTGGCGCAGCCGGGCGGAGGTGCGCCGGGCCAGGAACAGCGCCGCCGCCAGGGTGAGCAGCGCCCCGGCCAGGAACACCGCGCCGGCCTCCCAGGGGGCAGCGAGTTCGTAGTTGTCGCGCAGGTAGCCGACCCGCAGCATGTTGCCGGCCAGGGTGACCTCCGCCCAGGCCCAGGCCGGGTCGGGTCCCTGCTTCAGGTGGATTTCCTGGCCGGTGCGCTTACTCAAGGCGCGTTCCAGACGCTTGCCAAATGAATTGGCCGGCAGAAGGGTGGCCAGGGGCTGGTCGACCTTGCCCAGTTCCAGGTTGTGCTTGAGGAACAGTTCGATCTCGTAATCGGCCCGGGTCTCCGGCGGCAGTTCCACCCAGGTCTGCGCCGCCAGCACCATGCGCGCGGCAAGGTCGTCGGCGGAGCGCTCGGCCAGCGGCGTCACCACCGTCTTCCAGACCGCGTACATGGCCGCGCCCTGAGCCAGCAGGAAGATGGCCAGCAGGATGGCCGCGGTACGGCCGAACAGGGTGCTCGGCAATAGCCTCAAGCCAGCTTGCCCTTGGGCGCGAACAGGTAGCCCTGGCCCCAGACGGTGCGGATATAGACCGGGTTGGCCGGGTCATCCTCGATCTTGCGCCGCAACCGCGTCACCCGGACGTCGATGGAGCGGTCGAACGGATCCCGCTCGAAGCCCTTCAGCCAATCCATGATCTGGTCGCGCGAGAGGGCGCGGTTGGGGTGCTCGGCAAAGATCTTGAGCAGGGTGAATTCGGCATGGGTGATGGTGACCTCCGCACCCTCGCGCAACAGCCGCTGGGCCGACAGGTCCAGGCTGAAGGGACCAAAGGCGTAGCGCTCGCCTTCGCCCTCCTCCTCCCTGGCCGGGACCACGGGGCGGCGCAACACGGCGCGGATACGGGCCAGCAGTTCGCGCGGGTTGAACGGCTTGGCCAGGTAATCGTCGGCGCCCACCTCGAGGCCGACGATGCGGTCGATATCCTCGCCCCGCGCCGACAGCATGATGACCGGGATATCCCGCTCCGACTTGACCCGGCGGGTCAACGCCAGGCCATCCTCGCCCGGCATCATCAGGTCCATCACCAGCAGATCGGGAGTGAAGACCGGCAGCCGCTCGTCCATTTCCCGGCCGTCGCGCGCGGTCTCGATCTCCATCCCCTGCTTGACCAGATAGTCCCGCAGCAGGTCCCGGATGCCGGCATCGTCGTCGACGATCAGGATGCGGGGTTGTCGGGTAGGTTCCATGCCAAATCCTCTGAAACATTTCGTTACAAATTTACAGGAAGAGGAAACCGGCTGGAAACGACCGGCGCCTATCGTGTGAAGCGTGCAAAGGAGATATGCCATGAAAGCCACCGCCCGCAAACTGATTCTAACCGCCCTCGCCATCCTGGCCAGCGGCGCCGCTGTTGCGGACGACTATCGCGTCTTTGCCGGCCCAGCCATCGGCCTGGTCGCGGAGTTGAGCGCCGAGGAGCGCGCCATGTTCCGCGACCGCTGGCAACAGCTGCCGCCCGATCAACGCGAGGCCATGCGCTACAAGCTTCGCCAGGACTGGGCCGACCAACCGCCCGAGGTGCGTCAGCAGCATCGCCGGGAATTGCTCAACAAGCTGGAAAAACGGCGCGATCAGCGTTCACGGCAAGGTCAGGACGACAACGAATCCGAGCCGGGTTATGGCCAGGGCTATGGCACCCGCGCCTGGGATGGCCCGAGCCGGCCCTTTGATAGACCGGTCAATGACATGCCCCGCCCTGGGCGTCGCTGATCAATGAATTCCACTTACAGAACTTAAGGAGTACATCATGAAAACCACGCCCATCATCACCGCAATCGCCCTGACCCTAACCACGGCTACCGCCTGGGCCGGCCACTACCGCCCGGGCCCCGAACCGGCGCCGTACTCCGATACCGCCCGGGTGGTCTCCAGCACCCCAATCTATGAGGAGTACAACGAACCCCGCCGCGAATGCTGGACCGAACGGACCGGCTACACCTACCAGAAGAGCGACCGTTCCTACGGCGGCGCCATCCTGGGCGCCGTGGTCGGCGGCGTGGTCGGCAACCAGTTCGGCAAGGGTGGCGGCAAGACCGCCTCGACCGCTGCGGGCGCTGCCATCGGCGCCATGGCCGGCGACAACATCGACAACGATGACCGTAGCGCTCGCCGTGTCCCGATCGAGGAGGAGCGCTGCCGCACGGTCGACAACTGGTCACGCCGTATCACCGGCTACGATGTGGTCTACCGTTACCATGGCAACCAGTACACCACCTTCCTGCCCTACGATCCGGGTCCGACCCTGAGGGTTCGGGTCAACGTCAGCATCGACGAACGTCGATAATCCAAGGGTTCCCGCCGCCGAAATGGCGGGGGCCTTGTGATAGAGTGCGGCCTCCTATGAGTTGAAGTACTGAGGCCGTGCGCTTTTTCCCCCTTTACTGCCTGTTATCCCTGTGCCTGCTGCTCGCAGGCACGGCCCGCGCCTCCACCGACAAGGATTTTCTCGCCGCCCGCGATGCCTACGCCAAGGGCAGGAGCGCGCAATTCGCCCGCCTGGCCGAGCGCATTCCCGATCAATATCCGCTCAAGGTCTACCTGGATTACTGGCAACTGAAGGGCCGCTCGGCCGGCAACGAGGCGTTGCTGGCATACGCCGACATCTACCCCGACACCCCCTTGTCGGAACGCCTACGCCAGGAAATCGCCCGGTCTTACGGCAAGAACGAGAACTGGCCGGGTTTCCGTCAGATCGTCGGCAAGCTGGCCAAGCAGGATAGAGAAATACAGTGCTTCGACTTCAGGGCACGCCTGGAACAGAATGACGCCAAGGTGGCGCCGGAGGCGATGCTGCTGTGGCGCACGGCACAGGACCTGCCATCGAGTTGCGCCCCCCTGTTCGACTCTCTCGCAGCCCAAGGCTGGCTGACCGCCGATGACCGCATCGAACGCCTGCGGCTGGCGCTGGAGACCGGCAACCTCAGACTGGCCCGGGAGCTGATCGCCGACCTGCCCGTGGAGGCCAGAGCCGACCCGACCCTGTTGATCCAGGCCCAGCGCACGCCAGACAAGGCGCTCGAAATCACGCCGGAAAACGCCGCCCAAAGGGAAATCCAGCTCTATGCGCTCGGCCTGCTGGCCAGGACCGATGCCGATCGGGCGGCAACCCTGTGGGAGATCAAGTCCGCCGACGCCTCCGAGGCCGTCCAGGGCTATGGCTGGGGGAGCATCGCCGTGGCGGCCGCCAGGCAGCATAGGCCGGATGCAGTCACCTGGTTCCAGCGTGCCGGCAACCGGTTGAGCGACAACCAGCGGCTCTGGCAGATCCGAGCCATGCTACGGGCCGGCCGTTGGTTTGATGTCTACCAGGGCATCGCTGCCCTGCCGCCCGCGACCCAGAACGAGGCGGTCTGGCGCTACTGGAAGGCCCGCGCCCTGAAGGGGTTGAATGCCGTCTACCAGGCCAATCAGCTGTTCGCCCAGCTATCGCGAGAAATCCACTACTACGGCCTGCTGGCCTACGAAGAACTGCCGGTGCGGCTGGAAACCCGTCCGGACGAATACCGTCCGACGCCGGATCAGGTCAGGGCCGTCGAAGCAAATGCAGGCATTGCCCGCGCGCTTTTGTTGCGCAAACTGAACCTGAATGCCGACGCGGTAGCCGAATGGGAGTGGGCGCTGCGTGGCATGAGCGATACCGAACTCCTGGCCGCTGCCGAACTGGCCCGGCGCGACGAATGGTATGACCGGGCCATCATGACCGCGGAAAAGACGAGCGAACTGCACAGCTTCGACCTGCGCTACCTGACCCCATATCGCGACCTGGCGGAGGCCCAGGCCAGCAGGAACGGTCTCGATCCGGCCTGGGTCTATGGCCTGATGCGCCAGGAATCCCGCTTCGTCGACTACGCCCGCTCGGGGGCCGGCGCCCAGGGGCTGATGCAGATCATGCCCGCTACCGCCAAGTGGATCGCCAATCAGATGAGGCTCGACAAGCGGGCCCATGCCAGGGTGAATGACCCCGAGACCAACATCCGCTTCGGTACCTTCTACCTGAAGAGCCTGCTCGACAAACTGGACGGCTCGCCGGTGCTGGCTACCGCCGGCTACAACGCCGGCCCCGGCCGGGCCCGCAGATGGCAAGCCAATACGACGCTGGAAGGGGCGATCTACACGGAAACCATCCCATTCACCGAAACCCGCGAATACGTCAAGAAGGTGCTCGCCAACGCCATGTATTACAGCCGCCGTCTCGGTCTGCCGGAAGGTTCCCTGAAAGAACGCCTGGGCACCATACCCGCCAAACCGGCCGCCGTGCCGGTACAGGAAAACGGGACAGACCCGGAACCTTGAACACCCGTTGCGGGAATGGTGTTTAATTGTCCAATCCAATGAGTTAGCAACAACGAGGAACAATCCATGTTTAACAAGAACATCTGCATCCTCGGCGGCGGCGGTTTTGTCGGCCATCATCTGGCCAGTCAACTGGCTAGCCGAGGCTGGCGGATCACGGTGCCGGCCCGCCAGCGGCAACGCACCCGGGATCTGCTGGTCCTGCCTACGGCGGAAGTCGTCGAGGCCGACATCCATGACGCAGCGACCCTGGGACGCCTGTTCGCCGGCCAGGACGTGGTGATCAATCTGGTCGGCATCCTGCATGGCAGCCACAAGGATTTCGTCCGTGCCCATGTCAAGCTGCCGCACAAGGTCATGGACGCCTGCCATGCTGCCGGCGTGCACCGTCTGCTGCACATGAGCGCCTTGGGCGCCGACGTCGGCTCGAAGAGCTTTTACCAGCACAGCAAGGGCGAGGGCGAGAGACTGGTACTGGAACCCGGCCGCAAGCATGACCTCGACGTCACGGTGTTCCGCCCCTCGGTCATCTTCGGCCCCGGCGACAGCTTCCTGAACCTGTTCGCCGGCCTGTTGAAACAGGCGCCGGTGCTACCGCTGGCCAATGCCGGCGCCCGCTTCCAGCCGGTCCACGTGACCGACGTGGCGCGCGCCTTCGCCAGCGCCATCGACGATCCGGCGACCTTTGGCCAGGCCTACAACCTGTGCGGACCCAGAGTGTACACCCTGGAGGAACTGGTCCGTCAGGTGGCCGCCAGCCTCGACCTCAAGCGCACCCTCCTGCCGCTCGGCCCCGGCCTGTCATACTGGTTCGCCCGGATGATGGAGCTGAAGCCGGGCGCCAAGATCATGACCCGCGACAACCACTATGCCATGCAGACCGACAATGTCTGCCCGGACGGCTTCCCGGCCCGGTTCGGTGCTCCGCTGACGCTGGAAGCGAACCTGGGCTACCTGCGCGGCGAGGGCAACCGGGGCCGATACGACGACTATCGGGCGGCGGCAGGGCGCTAGGCGCCTGCCGGCTGGGCACATGGATTTCCCCGCCCATATCCGCGCCTTTGTCGTGGGCGGCGCCGTGCGCGACGGCCTGCTCGGCCTGCCGGTGCAGGATCACGATTATGTAGTGGTGGGCGCCACTCCAGAGGAGATGACCCGTCTCGGCTTCCAGCCGGTCGGCAAGGACTTCCCGGTCTTCCTGCATCCCCAAAGCCACGAGGAGTACGCCCTCGCCCGTACCGAGCGCAAGACTGCGCGCGGCTACAAGGGTTTCCAGGTCTACAGCGCGCCCAACGTCAGCCTGGAAGAAGACCTCATTCGGCGCGACCTGACCATCAATGCGATGGCGCAAGCCGCCGACGGCCACATCATCGATCCCCATGGCGGGCGGGCCGATCTGGCGGCGAAGATATTGCGCCATGTCAGTCCGGCCTTTGCTGAAGACCCGGTACGCATCCTGCGCCTGGCCCGCTTCGCTGCCCGTTTCACCGATTTCTCCGTGGCGCCGGAAACCCTGGAACTGATGCGCGTTATGGTGGCCAACGGCGAAGTCGACGCCCTGGTCCCGGAAAGGGTCTGGCAGGAACTGGCGCGCGGCCTGATGGAGGCCAGACCTTCCCGCATGCTCTCGGTGCTGCGCGACTGCGGCGCTTTGGCCAGCCTGATGCCCGAGATCGACGCCCTGTTCGGGGTGCCGCAACCGGAACAGCATCATCCCGAGATCGATACCGGTGTGCACCTACTGATGGTCATCGACCAGGCCGCCGCCGATGGTCTCAGCCTGGCCGGCCGCTGGGCCGCCCTGCTGCATGACCTGGGCAAGGGTCTCACGCCCGCCGAATACTGGCCCAGCCACCACGGCCACGAGGGCAAGGGCGTGGCGCCGGTGCAGGCCTTGTGCGAACGCCTGCGGGTGCCAACCGAATGCCGCGACCTCGCCGTGCTGGCCGCGCGCGAGCATGGCATCGTGCATCGCGCCGATGAATTGCGCCCGGCAACGGTGGTCGAGTTGCTGGAGCGTACCGATGCCTTCCGCCGCCCCGAGCGTTTCGCCGAACTGCTCCGGGTCTGCGCCGCCGATGCCCGGGGCCGGCTGGGCCGAAATGACGACGACTACCCGCAGGCCGAACTGCTGGCTGCCGCGCTGACGGCAGCGCGCGCGGTCGATGCCGGTGCCATCGCCCAGGTCAGCCTGGCCGGCGAGATCCCGGCCGCGATCCGCCACGCCCGTGTCGAGGCGGTCAAGAGCGCGCTGGGAAAATGACCCTGAGCACCAGCAACCATGACCGCGACAGCGCCGGCCTGACCTATGTCTACCCGGTGCTGTCACGCCGGGCCGGCGGCGTCTCTATCGGCATCAACCTGAACGTCAACCACGCCTGCAACTGGCGCTGCATCTATTGCCAGGTGCCGGACCTGACCCGTGGCGGACCGCCACCGGTCGACCTGGCCTTGCTGGAGGACGAACTGCGCCGGATGCTCGACGATATCCTGCACGGCGACTTCATGGCCCGCGCGGTGCCGGAGGCCATGCGCCGGCTGAACGACATCGCCCTGTCCGGCAACGGCGAGCCGACCAGTTCAGCGGAGTTTCCGGCGGTGATCGAGTTGATCGGCCGCCTGCTCGACGAGTTCGGCCAGAGGGGCCGGATCAAGGTGGTGCTGATCAGCAACGGCAGCCTGATGCACCGTGAACCGGTCCAGGCCGGCTTGCACCGGCTGGCCGACCTGGGCGGCGAGGTCTGGTTCAAGCTGGACCGGGCCAGTTCCGAAGGCCTGCGCGCCGTCAACCAGACCGAGACGACACCGGACAAGGTGCTGCACAACCTCGAACGGTGCGCCCACGCCTGTCCGACCTGGATCCAGACCTGCGTATTCAGCCTGGACGGTCAAGCGCCGGCTGAAGACGAAATCAAGGCCTATCTGAAGTTGCTGCGGCGCGCCCTGGCGAATGGGGCGCCCTTGCGCGGGGTATTGCTGTATGGCCTGGCGCGGCCATCCACCCAGCCGGAGGCACCGCGACTGGGCAGGCTGCCGGAGGCTTGGCTGGCCGCCCTGGCCGGGCAAATCGGCCAGCTCGGGCTGGCCACCCGCTTATTTCCCTAGGCTCGCCTCGCCCAGGCTAAGCTTTTCGGCCAGGCGGGCACGGGTCAGGGAAACGGCATCGTAGCCAGCCTCGTCGGCAAACAGGAACATGCCGCCCATCGGGCTGATCCATTGCAGCAACAGCGATTTTTTCCGGCCATCGATGAGGAAGCGAATACCGTCCCCCACCTTCAACGCGTCGATTCCGGCCATGTCCTGGCTGTGGCCATCCTGCCCGGACTCGATCGACAGGGTCCCGGCATCCAATCCAGCCAGATCGGCCTCCGAAAATGCCCGGTCGGCATCCTGAGCGAGCTGGGTAACCGGTCTCTTATCATCACTCGTGGCCTGTAATCCGGGCCGGGCCACGGCAGCATGCAGCATGGCCAGCGAGGAAAACAGCTCATCACGCAAACCGGCGTTCAGTCCCATGGCGTCGCAACCGTCCTGCAAACGGCCGAGCAGGGTGGGCAGCAGATGCAGGAACTGCTCGGTTTCCTCCTGGCCCTGCTTCGGCGCCAGGCTCCAGAGCAGGGCATTGACGGTATGCCAGCCTGCCGCCCAATCGGGATGCTGGTCGCCGTGACTGAAATAGATCCCGGCCAGCAGATAGGACCAGTGGTCGAGCAGGAACTGGCGGATTTCCATGGGTGCCCCGCTCCTGGCCAGGCGTCCCTCGATCTCCTGGCAGATATGCGCGTGTACCTGGCGTTCTCGGCTTTTGAATAACATCGGCAAACCCCGCCTCGTTGCGGATCGAATACAGTCATAACGCATTTTACGTTGTATTGCCGCCGGGGCACTTGACGATAAAGGGTTCAATTAGTCTGGCTTTTTTGGTAGTCTGCGCCTTGGTTTCACGCAAGGAGTCAATACGGCATGCAGCACACACAGCGATTTTTCGCCTTTCTGGCGCGCCACAAGCGCTGGTTGCTGGTCATTTCCGCCCTCCCCCTGTTTGAAGTTGTCACCGCCTTCGGTGTATCGCCCGACACGATCACCCAGGACATCGTTCAGGAAACCGTGGTATCCACGGTCGCCCTCCCGGAACCCGTCGCGACCGACAGCGGCGCCTTCGATTTCTGGCGCGAAGACCGCATCCAGCCAGGCGACACCTTGGCCTCGGTGCTGGGCCGGCTGGGTGTCGGCTCGGAAGAGATGGCCGCCATCCTGGCCGCCAGCCGTGATCAATCGGCCAGATTCATCGCCGGCCGCACTGTCATCGCCAAGGTGACTTCCGGCGGACGCCTGCTCCTGTTTCGCTACCTGGTCGACGACCAGAACCTGCTGACCATCGAGCGTACCGGCGCCGGCTTCAGCGCCAGGAATGAAATCACCCAGCCGGATACCCGCGTCGTCGTGCGTTCCGGCGAGATCAAGTATTCCCTGTTCGGTGCCACCGATGCCGCCGATGTGCCAGATTCGGTAGCCTCCCAGATGGCAGAATTATTTTCCGGCGACATCGACTTTCACCGCGATCTGCGCCAGGGCGACCGCTTCTCCGTGGTCTTTGAAATCCAGACCGACGCCGGCCGCACCTTGCGTACCGGTCGTCTCCTGGCCGCGGAGTTCGTCAACCAGGGCAAGAGCTACCGGGCGGTGTATTTCAAGGATCCGCGAGGACGCGAAGGCTATTTCACCCCGGACGGCAAGAGCATGAAGCGTGCCTTCCTGAAGTCGCCCATCCCATTCAGCCGTATTTCCTCCGGCTTCTCCACTTCGCGCTACCACCCCGTCCTGAAGGAATGGCGTGCCCACAAGGGCATCGACTATGCGGCGGCGTCCGGTACCCCGGTGCGCGCGATTTCCGACGCCACCGTCGCATTCTCCGGTCGCAAGGGCGGCTATGGCAACCTGATCGTGCTCAAGCACCAGGGGCCGTACAGCACCGCCTACGGTCATCTATCCCGTTTTGCCAAGGGCATCCGCAACGGCACCCACATCAAACAGGGCGAGATCATCGGCTATGTCGGTTCCACCGGCCTGGCGACCGGTCCGCACCTGCACTATGAATTCAGGGTCAACAACGTGCAGAAGAATCCAGTCGCCATAAGCATGCCGGCCGCCTATCCGCTGGACCCCCGCTATCGCGCCCAGTTCGCCGCCGCAGCCGCCCCGCTGGTCAGCCAGATCGACCTGCTCCAGGGACGCAACCTCACTTCGCTGGACTGAATCCCGGCGTCAGGCCGGCGCCGGAAGGTGCCGGCCACATTCAACCCGGCTGAACGCAACAACCAATCAGGGAACAGAACACCAGTTCGAAGGCCACATCCTGGTCGTAGGTTCTGGACTTCTGGTTTTTCTCCACCGTCACGAAGCGCAGGTTGACCGCGTATTTGTTGGCGCTGACCTCGGGCACGCAAGGCCACTCGTCCGTCAAGCCAACCCGTAGCAGCTGTACCACGCGACCGCCCAGCATGAGTTGGAACATCCCGCCGTTGGCCACGTAATGGCCCTGGTTGCCGCTCTCCCGCAACAGTTGCAGGATCAGTTCGACGCCCTTCCGGATCGGCAGCATCGGCGCCAGCCACAGCCGCAGATCCGAGGTCCTGGCCGCCGAAGGCATGTTCAGCCAGTAATGGTAGCCGGGCAGGTCGAATCGGCAGGCGCCGCCCGGTATCCCGGTCCGGCTCTTGATACCCGAGAGCCAGTCGTTATCGCGGATATGCTGGCCCAGCTTGCCGGACAGGGCATGCAACTCGGCCAGCGCCTTGGCAATCCCCTCCAGCAGCAGTTCCAGACGCTCGGGGTCTACGGCGGGATTGCTCCGCAACGGCTCGAGAGAAAGCTTCTGCCGCTCCAGTTCCTGGATCAGTTCGCTACGCAATTCCGGTCTGGCCATCACGTCCGCCAACTCGAATACCGCCAGCAAACCGGCATGGTGCGAGCGGGCATCCACCGCATTGATGAAAAAACCGGCCTTGTCGAACAGGTCCTCCAGACGCAACCAAGTGCGAATCCGTTCGTTCAGGGGATATTCGTAAACGATCACGCGGACCTATTCAATGAGTGGCAGGAAAGGTAACGACAGGGCGGAACGACTGGAATAGGCCGATCCATTCGCATGCACGGATTTTGCAGTATGGCATCGGATGAATGCAATGCCTGTCGACATCTCAACTCGCCCCGGCACGCGCGGCCAACAGGTATGCCTGGTGCAAGTCGCCAACGCGCGCCGCCAGATCGCCTGGAGCGCCCTGGTTGCCGATCACGTCGTCGGCCGCCGCCAACCGACTCTCCCGGCTGGTCTGGGCCGCCAATATCGCCCTCGCCATCTCGGCCGTGACGCCGTCCCGCCGCATTACCCGCTCGATTTGCTGTTCCGGCTCACAGTCCACGACCAGGACCCGGTCGATCAACTCGTCGTAGGCCGTTGTTTCGAGCAGCAAGGGCACCACCACCAGCACATAGGGGGCCGCCGATTCGGCCAGCGACTCCGCCACGCGGCGGCGTATCAGGGGATGCAGTATGGCTTCCAGGCGCCGGCGTGCCTCGGGATCGGCGTATACCCGCTCGCGCATGCGGCCGCGCTCCAGGCTGCCATCGGGGGCGACATATTCGGGACCGAATCCAGCCCGGATCGACGCCATGGCCGGCCCGCCTGTGGCCGTCATCTCCCGGGCCAGGACATCGGTATCGATCACCTCGACGCCCAGTCCGGCAAACTGCCGGGAGACCAGACTCTTGCCGCTGCCGATACCGCCGGTCAAGGCCACGCAATAAGGCCGCTTCATCCGCCCAGATACAACTTC
>JBAZLW010000045.1:0-13083 GCA_041650095.1 Hydrogenophilaceae bacterium
CTGACGGGTTTCCTCGTCGAGGCGGCGGGTGCTGGCCGGGACGTAACCCAGACCGGCTTCGATCTTGATCTCCATCTCCAGCTTGCCGCCCTTGGTGACATGGGCGATGACATGGTCGGGATTGAGGATCTCGACATCATGCCCGGCCTGGATATCACCGGCGGTGACGATGCCCTCGCCGTCCTTCTTGACGGTGACCAGGGCTTCGGTGCGATTGTTCAGCTTGACCGCCAGACCCTTCAGGTTCAGCAGGATGTCGACGACATCTTCCTGAACGCCGTCGATCGCGGAGTACTCGTGCACCACCCCGGCGATCTTGACTTCCGTGGGGGCATATCCCTGCATGGAAGACAGCAGGATGCGGCGCAGCGAGTTGCCCAGGGTATGGCCGTAGCCGCGCTCGAACGGCTCGAGCGTAATGCGCGCCTGGCGCGGGGAAATGCTGTTCACTTCCACGCTGCGCGGCTTCAGCAGTTCACCGGTATTCGACATAGTGCAAATCCTTCAATCAGGCCGCTGGATTACTTGGAATACAGTTCGACCACGAGCGATTCGTTGATCGTGGGCGGCAGTTCGGAACGCTGCGGACGGGCCTTGTAGGTACCCTTCAACGTCTTGATGTCGACCGCGACCCACTCGGGGAAACCACGACCTTCGGCCGCCTCGGAAGCACCCTTGATGCGCAGGTGGGTTTTCGCCTTCTCGGCCACTTCGACCACATCGCCCGGCTTGACCTGATAGGACGGGATGTTGACGCGCCGGCCGTTGACCAGGATGCCGTTGTGACGGACGATCTGACGTCCTTCGGTGCGGGAAGCGCCGAAGCCCATACGGTAGACGACGCTGTCGAGACGGCTTTCCAGCATCTGCAGCAGGTTTTCGCCGGTCACGCCCTTGAGCAGGTCGGCCTTTTTGTAGGTCAGGCGGAACTGGCCCTCGAGCACGCCATAGATCTTGCGGATCTTCTGCTTGGCGCGCAGTTGAATGCCGTAGTCGGACAGGCGGGCCTGGCGAGCGCCATGCTGGCCGGGGGCCTGGTTGCGACGTTCGACGGCGCACTTTTCAGTGAAGCACTTCTCGCCCTTGAGGAACAGTTTTTCCCCTTCGCGGCGACACTGGCGGCACTTGGGATCGGTATTTCGAGCCACGATGCTCTCCTTAGTTAGACGCGACGCTTCTTCGGCGGACGACAGCCGTTATGCGGCATAGGCGTCACGTCGGAGATGCTGGTGATCTTGAAGCCAAGCGCATTCAGCGCGCGCACCGTGGACTCACGGCCCGGGCCGGGGCCCTTGATGCGCACTTCGATGTTCTTGACACCATATTCGAGGGCCTGCTTGCCGGCGTTCTCGGCAGCCACCTGAGCCGCAAACGGCGTGCTCTTGCGCGAACCCTTGAAACCGGCAGCACCGGCGGTGAACCAGGACAGGGCGTTGCCCTGGCGATCCGTAATGGTCACGATGGTGTTGTTGAAGGAAGCGTGGATATGCGCGATCGCATCGGCTACGCTCTTCTTGACTTTCTTCCGCACGCGGGCGGTGGTTGCCTTGGCCATATTTTTTACCTAGCTCACTTTTTGACTTGCATCTGCTTGCGCGGGCCCTTGCGGGTGCGGGCATTGGTGCGGGTACGCTGACCGCGACACGGCAGTCCGCGACGATGACGTTGGCCGCGATAGCAGCCAAGGTCCATCAGACGCTTGATATTCATGGTGATTTCGCGACGCAGGTCGCCTTCAACCGTGAATTTGCCCACGAGATCGCGCAGCTTGTCGACGGCGTCGTCGTTCAGATCCTTGATCTTGGTGGCGGGGTTCACTCCGGCTTGCTCGCAAATCAGACGAGCACGCGAGCGACCGATGCCGTAGACGGCGGTCAGCGCGATCTCGGCATGCTTGTGATTCGGGATGTTAACCCCAGCAATACGGGCCATGAAAAACTCCGTGCGGAAAACTGCAAATTATAGCGAGAAACTGCTTGCTTTTGCAAGCAATCCATCGATGACTGAAACAATCAACCTTGACGCTGCTTGTGACGCGCCTCGCTGCAAATGACGCGAACCACGCCCTTGCGCTTGACGATCCGGCACTTGCGGCAAATCTTCTTGACCGAGGTTTGAACACGCATGTTCAGCTCCTTTTCATAAACTACTTGGCGCGGTAAACGATGCGCGCGCGACTCAAATCGTAGGGGGTCAGTTCCACAGTGACCTTGTCACCTGGCAGGATGCGTATGTAATGCATGCGCATCTTGCCGGAAATATGCCCCAACACCTCAAAACCATTCTCCAGTTTTACCCGGAAAGTGGCATTCGGGAGCGTCTCAAGGACCTCTCCCTGCAACTGAATGACCTCTTCCTTGCCCATCCGACCTTTATCTGGCCAGGAAGTTACCGCCTTTGAAGTTTGCCTTCTTGAGCAAACTTTCATACTGATGCGTCATCACGTAGGCCTGAACCTGCGCCATGAAGTCCATGGTCACCACCACGATGATCAGCAGGGAAGTGCCGCCGAAGTAGAACGGCACGTTCCAGTTCACGATCAGGAACTCCGGCAGCAGACAGACCAGGGTGATATAGACGGCACCCACCAGAGTCAGCCGGGTCATGATCTTGTCGATATAGCGCGCAGTCTGCTCGCCCGGACGAATCCCAGGGACAAAGGCGCCGCTCTTCTTCAGGTTGTCCGCGGTTTCCTTGGGATTGAACACCAGGGCCGTGTAGAAGAAACAGAAGAAGATGATCGCCAGCGCATACAGCATCACGTAGATCGGCTGGCCGGGCGACAGGGTTGCGGCAATATCCTTGAGCCAGGTCATGCCTTCATGGCTGCCAAACCAGCCACCCAGGGTGGCCGGGAACAGGATGATCGACGAGGCGAAGATGGGCGGAATCACGCCGGCCATGTTCAGCTTCAACGGCAGATGGGAACTCTGGCCGCCGTACAGCTTGTTGCCGACCTGTCGTTTGGCGTAGTTCACCAGGACCTTGCGCTGTCCCCGTTCGACGAACACTACCAGAGCGGTCACCAGCATGGCGCCAATGAACAGCAACAGGACCAGCGGAATGGAGAAGGCGCCGGTACGGGTCAGCTCCAGTGTGCCGCCGACGGCCTGAGGCAGACCAGCCGCAATACCGCCGAAGATGATGATCGAGATGCCGTTGCCGATGCCGCGCTCGGTAATCTGCTCGCCCAGCCACATCAGGAACATGGTGCCAGACACCAGGGTGATCACGGTAGTCAGGCGGAACATGAAGCCCGGATCCATCACCAGGCCGGGCTGGCTTTCCAGCGCGATGGAGATGCCCAGGCCCTGAAAGGTTGCCAGCAATACCGTACCGTAACGGGTGTACTGGGTGATCTTGCGCCGCCCTGCTTCGCCTTCCTTCTTCAACGCCTCAAGTTGCGGCGACACGACGCTCAGCAACTGGACGATGATCGACGCCGAGATGTACGGCATGATACCGAGCGCAAACACCGTGAAGCGGGACAAGGCGCCGCCCGAGAACATGTTGAACATGCCCAGGATGCCGCCCTGCTGGCTCTTGAACAGATCCTCCAGCACCATCGGATCAATGCCGGGCACAGGAATATGGGCGCCGATCCGATAGACGATCAGGGCGCCAATCAGGAACCACAGGCGACGCTTGAGGTCGCCCATTTTCCCGGACATCTGCATCAAGTTAGCAGCGGCATTGGCCAAGATCGATACTCCGTTCTATCAGCCTTCGAGGCTGCCGCCAGCTGCTTCGATAGCGGCCTTGGCACCCTTGGTGGCGACGATGCCGACCAGTTTGACCGGCTTCTCGATGCTACCGGCCAGGATGACGCGCACATACTTGGTCAACTGGGAAACGATGCCGGCCTGTTGCAGCACCAGCAGATCGACGGTATCGACCGGCAAGGCGTTCAGATCGGACAGGCGGATCTCGGCCTTGAAGGAACGCGACAGGGAAATGAAACCGCGCTTGGGCAAGCGGCGGTGCATAGGCATCTGGCCGCCTTCAAAACCAACCTTGTGGTAGCCGCCGGCACGGGATTTCTGGCCCTTGTGGCCACGACCGCAGGTCTTGCCCAGACCGGAGCCGATGCCGCGACCGACGCGCTTGCTGGCATGCTTGCTGCCGGCGCTGGGTTTCAGAGTATTGAGTTGCATCAGACTGCCTCGCATTTCAGCAGGAAGTTCGCGCGAGTGACCATGCCGCGCACGGCGGGGGTGTCCTCGAGAACGACCGATTGATTCATACGCTTGAGCCCGAGGCCACGCACCGACGCACGGTGGTAGGACTGGGTACCGATCGGGCTCTTGACCAGGGTGACCTTGATCTTCTTGGTTTCGCTCATGGCTTACTCCAGGATCTCGGCAACGCTCTTGCCGCGCTTGGCCGCCACTTCGCCGGGGGTGTACATCTGGGAGAGACCGTCCAGCGTGGCGCGCACGACGTTGTAGGGATTGGTGGATCCCATGCACTTGGCCAGCACGTTGGTCACGCCCATCACCTCGAACACGGCACGCATGGCGCCGCCGGCGATGATGCCGGTACCTTCGGATGCCGGCTGGATCAGAACGCGGGAGCCGCCATGGCGACCGACCACGGCATGGTGGAAGGTACCGTTCTTGAGCGACACCTTGGTCATCTTGCGGCGAGCTTCTTCCATGGCCTTCTGCACCGCCACCGGCACTTCGCGGGACTTGCCCTTGCCCATGCCGACCGCACCGTCACCATCACCGACCACGGTCAGTGCGGCAAAACCCAGAATCCGGCCACCCTTGACCACCTTGGTGACGCGGTTCACCGCAATCATCTTCTCACGCAGGCCGTCGCCACGGTCTTCCTGCTGTTGTTCCATTCTCGCCATCTTCATAACCTCGCGTTAGAACTGCAGACCGTGCTCACGGGCAGCATCGGCCAGGGCCTTGACCCGACCGTGGTAGATAAAACCGCTGCGATCGAAGGCAACCTGATCGACACCGGCCTGCTTGGCCTTCTCGGCAATACGCTGACCGACCAACTTAGCCGCATCGGTGCTGCCACCCTTGACCTGGCCACGCAGGTCTTTTTCCTGGGTGGAGGCGCTGCAAACGACGTTGCCACCGGTGGCATCGATGATTTGCGCGTAAATGTGGCAATTGCTGCGATGTACGCAGAGGCGGGCCACTGCCAGTTCCGCGATTTTGGCGCGGGTTTTGCGCGCCCTGCGCAGACGCCGGATCTTCTTGTCCATGCTTGTGACTCCAGATTATTTCTTCTTGGTTTCTTTGAGAGAAACCACTTCATCCGCATAGCGGACACCCTTGCCCTTGTACGGCTCGGGCGGACGATAGGCCCGCACGTCCGACGCAACCTGGCCGACCTTCTGCTTGTCGGCGCCCTTGATCAGGACTTCAGTCTGGCTCGGGGTCTCGCACTTCACACCGGCCGGCATCATATGTTCGACCGGATGAGAGAAACCCAGGCTGAGCGTCAGCTTGTCGCCCTGGGCCTGGGCGCGGTAACCCACGCCGACCAGGGTCAGCTTACGCTCGAAACCCTTGGACACACCCTTGACCATGTTGGCCAGCAACGCACGGGTGGTGCCGGACATCGCATTGGCAGCCATGCTGTCGTTCACCGGCGCAACTTGCAGATTGCCGTCGGCATGCTGAACGGTAACGTGGGAAGTAAGGGCCTGCGACAGGGAACCCTGCGGACCCTTGACGGTAATCGCACCAGCGCTGAGGTTGATTTCAACCCCGGCCGGCACAGGAATCGGATTCTTGGCAACTCGGGACATGTTCTACCTCACGCAACCACGCACAACACTTCGCCACCGACACCGAGCGAACGCGCCCGGCGGTCGGTCATCACACCCTTGGAGGTGGACACGATGGCCACACCCAGGCCGTTCATCACCCGGGGCAGGCTTTCGCGGCCCTTGTAGATGCGCAGTCCGGGACGGCTGACACGCTCGATCTTCTCGATGACGGGTCGGCCCGCATAGTACTTGAGGGCAACTTCCATCTCGGGCAGACCGCCGACAGCACGAACCGCAAAATCCTCGATGTAGCCTTCGTCCTTGAGTACCTGGGCAATGGCCTTCTTCAACTTGGAAGCGGGCATACTCACCGCAACCTTCTCCGACATCTGCGCATTCCGGATGCGAGTCAGCATATCGGCAATGGGATCACTCATGCTCATCTTATTGCCTCCTTACCAACTGGCCTTGGTGACGCCGGGAATGTCGCCGTTCAGGGCGATTTCACGGATCTTGTTCCGGCACAGACCGAACTTGCGGAATACGCCACGCGGACGACCGGTCAGGGCACAGCGGTTGCGTTGACGAGAAGGGCTGGCGTCACGCGGCAGCGCCTGGAACTTCAGGCGAGCTTCCATGCGCTCCTCTTCGGAACGACCCTGATCGGCCATGATGGCCTTCAGCGCGTCGCGCTTGGGAGCGAATTTCTTCGCCATCTGGCGGCGCTTCTCTTCGCGGTTGATTACAGATTTCCTGGCCATGTCGACCTCAATTCTTGAACGGGAACTTGAAGGCGGCGAGCAAAGCCCTGGCCTCAGCATCCGTCTTGGCGGTAGTGGTGATGGTGATGTTCATGCCCCGGAGCGCATCGATCTTGTCGTACTCGATCTCGGGGAACATGATCTGTTCCTTGACACCCATGTTGTAGTTGCCACGGCCGTCGAAGCCCTTGCCGCCGATACCGCGGAAGTCGCGGATACGCGGAATGGCGACCGAGACCAGACGGTCCAGGAACTCGAACATGCGCTCCTGGCGCAGGGTCACCTTGCAACCGATGGGATAGTCATCGCGAATCTTGAAGCCGGCGATGGACTTGCGGGCCAGCGTCACGACAGGCTTCTGGCCTGCGATCTTGGTCATGTCGCCTACCGCATGCTCCAGTACCTTCTTGTCACCCACGGCCTCACCCACGCCCATGTTGAGCGTGATCTTCTCGATCCGGGGGACCTGCATCACCGTCTTGTAACCGAACTGAGTCATCAGTTGCGGCACCACGGTCTCTTTATAAAACGCCTTGAATCGTGCCATGACTTACCTCATGCATCCAGCACTTCGCCGTTGGACTTGTAGAAGCGCACCATCCGCCCGTCCTCCAGCATCTTGATGCCCACGCGATCGCCTTTGCCGCTCGCAGGGTTGAACAGCGCAACGTTGGAGATATCGATGGGCATATCCTTGTCCACGAAACCGCCAGTCGTACCGCGCATGGGGTTGGGCTTGGTCGCGCGCTTGACGCGATTGACACCTTCAACCACCAACTTGCCTTCCAGCACGCGCAACACGGTGCCGCGCTTGCCTTTGTCCTTGCCGGTCAGGACGACGACCTCATCGCCACGGCGAATCTTGTTCATACCTGACTCCTTACAGAACTTCGGGCGCCAGGGAGACGATCTTCATGAATCGCTCCGTACGCAGTTCACGGGTCACCGGCCCGAAGATACGGGTGCCGATGGGCTCAAGTTTGTTGTTGAGCAAGACCGCGGCATTGCCGTCGAACTTGACCAGCGAGCCATCCGGGCGACGCACGCCCTTGGCGGTACGCACCACCACGGCGTTGTAGACATCGCCCTTCTTCACACGGCCACGAGGCGCCGCATCCTTGATGGTCACCTTGATGATATCGCCGATACTGGCGTATCGACGCTTGGAGCCGCCCAACACCTTGATGCACATAACGGAACGCGCACCCGTGTTGTCAGCCACGTCGAGCATGGACTGCATCTGAATCATGATCTTTTTCTCCAACTTGCCCTGCCGCTGTTTACACGGTCAGACAGTTTTGGATCCCGAAGGGTTATGCCCAAAAGGGCGGGTAAAGAGGCCGCGCATAATATACGCAGCCTCGCTACATTACAAGCACTAATTACAACTAATCAAAGGACCTTGGCCTGTTCAACCACGCGTACCACGGTCCAAGACTTGCTCTTGGACAGGGGACGACACTCCTCGATGATGACGGTATCACCTTCGTGGCAGCCATTGTCCTCATCATGGGCATGGTACTTCTTGGACAGACGGATCACCTTGCCGTAGAGCGGGTGCTTGGCACGACGCTCGACCAGTACGGTGACGGTCTTGTTCATCTTGTCGCTTACGACCTTGCCGGTCAGCGAGCGGACATTCTTGCTTTTTTCCTGTTCAGCCATCTCTATCTACCTTGTCAGTTTCCGACCTGGCCCATCACGGTGCGGACGCGCGCGATGGCGCGACGCGTATTGCGCAGGTCGTGGGTCTTGTTGGTCTGCTGGGTGGCAATCTGCATACGCAGGCTGAACTGGGCGCGCAGCAACTCCTTGAGCTCGTTCTGCAGCTCGGCCTTGGTCTTGGTGCGAAGTTCACTGGCTTTCATGTCAGACCCCAATATGACGGGTAACAAACGCGGTCGGGATGGGCAGCTTGGCGGCGGCCAGGCGGAAGGCCTCGCGTGCCAGCGTCTCATCAACACCGTCCATCTCGTACAGCACCTTGCCGGGCTGGATCTCGGCAACGTAGTACTCCGGGTTGCCCTTGCCGTTACCCATACGGACTTCGGCAGGCTTTTGGGAGATCGGCTTGTCCGGGAAGATCCGGATCCAGATCCGGCCACCCCGCTTGATATGGCGGGTCATGGCACGACGGGCAGCCTCGATCTGGCGCGCGGTCAGTCGGCCACGGCCGATCGCCTTGAGGCCGTACTCGCCGAAGCTGACATTGGCGCCGCGGGTAGCCAGGCCGGTATTACGGCCCTTCTGTTCCTTGCGGTATTTTCTGCGTGCAGGTTGCAGCATCGCTATTTACTCCTTTCCGGCCCGATTGGACGGCCGACGGGGCCGACGCTCGGGTTCGGGCGCGGCGACAGGCTTCTCGCCCTTGCCCAGGGTCTCACCCTTGTACACCCAAACCTTGATGCCGATGATTCCATAGGTGGTGTTGGCTTCGGCCAGACCATAGTCGATATCGGCGCGCAGGGTGTGCAGGGGCACACGGCCTTCGCGGTACCACTCGGTACGGGCGATATCGGCACCGTTCAGGCGGCCGGCGCTCATGATCTTGATGCCCTGGGCGCCGAAACGCATGGCGCTTTGCATCGCCCGCTTCATGGCCCGGCGGAACATGATCCGCTTTTCCAGCTGGGTGGCGATGGAGGCGGCGATGATCTGGGCATCCAGTTCAGGCTTGCGAATCTCTTCGATATTCAGCGTCACCGGCACCGACATGATGGCGGCCAGTTGCTTGCGCAGGTTCTCGATGTCCTCGCCCTTTTTGCCGATCACCACACCCGGACGGGCGGAGAACAGCGTGATGCGGGCATTCTTGGCCGGGCGCTCGATGATGATCTTGGAGAGCGAGGCATGAGCCAGCTTTTTCTTCAGGAACTCGCGCACCTTGAGGTCTTCGGCGAGCATGCCCGCGAAGTTCTTGCTGTTGGCGTACCACTTCGAGCTCCAATTACGGTTCACGCTCAGGCGGAAACCGGTCGGATGAATTTTCTGTCCCATACGCTACCTCAATCGCCCACTGTCACGGTGATGTGACAGGTAGGTTTGTGGATACGGTTGCCCCGGCCCTTGGCACGCGCGGTAAAGCGCTTCAGGGTCGGACCTTCGTCGACGAAGATGGTCTTGACCTTCAACTCGTCGATATCGGCACCTTCGTTGTGCTCGGCATTGGCGATCGCCGATTCCAGCACCTTGCGAATGACTTCGGCCGCCTTGCGGGGCGTGAAGGACAGGATGTTGAGCGCGTTGTCGACCGGCTTGCCGCGCACCAGGTCAGCCACGAGGCGGGCCTTCTGGGCGGACATGCGGGTACCGCGCAAAATAGCGGAAACTTCCATGTCGGCTTACCTCTTGGCTTTCTTGTCAGCGGCGTGGCCCTTGAAGGTGCGAGTCAGAGAGAACTCGCCCAGCTTGTGGCCTACCATGTTTTCCGTGACATACACGGGGATATGCTGCTTGCCGTTATGCACGGCGATGGTCAGCCCGACAAAATCCGGCAGAACGGTAGACCGACGCGACCAGGTCTTGATCGGACGCTTGTCCGAACCGGCCTGAGCGGCAACCACCTTCTTCAACAGATGCCCATCGATGAACGGGCCCTTTTTTACTGAACGTGCCATATCGATTTACCTCTTATTTCTGCCGGCGACGCACGATCATGTTGTCCGTGCGCTTGTTGCTGCGAGTACGGTAGCCCTTGGCAGGCTGACCCCAGGGCGAAACCGGTACGCGGCCTTCGCCGGTACGACCTTCACCACCACCATGCGGGTGATCGACCGGGTTCATGGCGACGCCACGAACCGTAGGACGGACACCGCGCCAACGCATCGCACCGGCCTTGCCGATGGAGCGCAGGTTGTGCTCGGCATTGCCAACTTCGCCAAGGGTGGCGCGGCAATCGATATGCACCTTGCGGATTTCACCGGAACGCAGACGCAACTGGGCGTAGCTGCCTTCGCGAGCCAGGAGCTGGACCGAGGTACCGGCCGAACGCGCGATCTGCGCACCCTTGCCGGGCATCATCTCGATACAGTGGATCGTGGAACCGACCGGGATGTTGCGCAGCGGCAGGCAGTTGCCCGGCTTGATCGGGGCCTCGGAGCCGCTCATCAGCGTGGCACCCGCCTCGACACCGCGGGCGGCGATGACGTAGCGGCGCTCGCCGTCGGCATAGCACAACAGGGCCAGATGGGCGCTGCGGTTGGGATCGTATTCGATCCGCTCAACCTTGGCCGGCACGCCATCCTTGTCGCGCTTGAAGTCGACGATACGGTAATGCTGCTTGTGACCACCGCCCTTGTGCCGGGTGGTGATATGGCCATTGTTATTGCGGCCGGAACCGCGAATCTGCTTCTCGACCAGGGCCGCCAGCGGCTTGCCCTTGTGCAGACCCGGGGTGACCACCTTGACGACGGCGCGACGGCCGGCGGAAGTGGGTTTGACTTTGATCAGGGCCATGACTTATTCCCCCGCCACGAAGTTGAGTTCCTGACCCGGCTGCAAGGCGACATAAGCCTTCTTCCAGCTGTCACGGCGACCCATGAAACGACCGAAACGCTTTTCCTTGCCCTTCACGTTGGTCACGTTGACATCCTTGACCTGGACCTTGAACAGCAATTCGACCGCGGCCTTGATTTCCGGCTTGGTCGCATCGGTGGCGACGCGGAAGGCGACCTGCTCGCTCTTGTCGGCAAGCATGGTGGCCTTCTCGGAAATCACCGGCGCCAGGATCACTTGCAGCAGGCGGGTCTCGTTGAATTTGACGGCGTTCATGCGTACATCTCCTCGAACGACTTGACCGCATCGCGGGTCAGCAACACCTGGTCGAAGCGGACCAGGCTGACCGGATCGGCATGACGCGGCTCGAGCACCAGCACGTTGGCCAGGTTGCGCGAGGACAACCACAGGTTGTCATCCACTTCCGGGGTGATGATGAGGACGCGGTTGTCGATGCCCATGCCCTTGATCTTGCCGGCCAGCATCTTGGTCCTGGGCGCCTCGACGGTGATACCGTCGATCACGCGCAGACGACCGTCCTGGACCAGCTTGGACAGGATCGCCGCCATGCCGGCGCGGAACATCTTGCGATTGACCTTCTGGCTGAAGTTCTCGTCCGGCTTGTTCGGGAAGGCGCGACCACCGCCACGACGGATGTTCGTGGATGTCATACCGGCACGGGCGTTGCCGGTGCCCTTCTGCTTGAACGGCTTCTTGGTGGTGTGATGCACCTCGGCACGGGTCAGCTGGGCACGGTCGCCGCTGCGGCCGTTGGCCATGTAGGCGACAATCAGCTGATGCACCAAGGCTTCGTTGTATTCGCGGGCGAACAGGGTGTCGGCGGCGCTGACTGCACCGGCGTCCTGACCCTGCTCGTTAATCAATTTGAGTTCCATCAGGCACCCCCTTTGATGGCGGGACGCACGACCACGTCGCCACCCTTGGAGCCGGGCACGGCACCCTTGATCAGGAGCAGTTGACGCTCGGCATCGACGCGGACCACTTCCAGGTTCTGGACGGTACGGTTATCGGCACCCAGGTGACCGGACATGCGCTTGCCCGGGAAGATGCGACCCGGATCCTGCGCCTGACCAATGGAGCCGGGCACATTGTGCGAACGCGAGTTACCGTGGGTAGCCCGCTGTGAGCCGAAATGATGGCGCTTGATGGTGCCGGCGAAGCCCTTGCCCTGGGTGACCCCGGAGACGTCGACCAGCTGGCCGGCCTGGAAGATTTCGACCGAAACGGCAGCGGCGGGTTGATATTGGGCAGCGACATCGGCACCAACACGGAATTCGGCCATACCGCGACCGGCTTCGGTGCCGGCCTTGGCATAGTGACCCGCCAGAGGCTTGGTGACGCGACTCGCCTTACGCGAGCCGAAGGCGACCTGGATGGCATCGTAGCCATCCGTGTCCGCCGTCTTGATTTGACTGACGCGGTTGTTCGACATATCCAGCACGGTCACCGGAATGGAAACGCCATCCTCGGTGAAAATGCGGGTCATGCCGATCTTGCGACCGACAAGGCCTAGAGTCATTTTCTAGTTCCCTATACAAAGGCGCCGACTTCAATTGGCCGGCGGGTTACAAAACAAAGAGGCGGGATTATACCCGCCCGGTCAAGCTTGTAAAGCCCTGAATTACTGCAGCTTGATCTCTACATCCACGCCGGCCGGCAGATCGAGCTTCATCAAGGCGTCGACGGTCTTGTCGGTGGGATCGACGATGTCCATCAGGCGCTTGTAGGTGCGGATCTCCAGCTGGTCGCGCGAGGTCTTGTTGACGTGCGGCGAACGCAGGATATCGAACCGCTCGATCGAGGTGGGCAGGGGCACAGGGCCCTTGACCACGGCGCCGGTGCGCTTGGCGGTTTCGACGATCTCCAGGGCGGACTGATCGATCAGCTTGTAGTCGTAGCCCTTGAGGCGGATGCGGATTTTCTGGCTTTGCATGATTTCTTCTTTCGATTATTCGACGACCTTGGCGACGACGCCGGCGCCGACGGTACGACCGCCTTCACGGATGGCGAAGCGCAGACCTTCTTCCATGGCAATCGGGACGATCAGGCTGGCCGTGATCGACACGTTGTCGC
>JBAZLW010000046.1:0-13027 GCA_041650095.1 Hydrogenophilaceae bacterium
CCGCGAGCTGTCCATGCAGTTCGCCGGGGTGGACCCGTGCGTGGCGCCGATCCCGGTCACCCCGACCGCGCACTACATGATGGGCGGCATCCCGACCAACCTGCACGGCCAGGTGGTGGCGCCCGAGCGTTATGGGCCGGAGGAGGGCGTGCCCGGCCTCTATGCGGTGGGCGAGTGCGCCTGCGTGTCGGTGCATGGCGCCAACCGCCTGGGCGGCAATTCTCTGCTCGACCTGGTGGTGTTCGGCCGCGCCGCCGGCAACCACGCCATCGAGTACCTGCGCGACAACCCGATCCCGCGCAAGCTGCCGGCCGACGCCTCGGACCTGGCGACCGGCCGCCTGGCCCGCTGGGACCGGCAGGACGGCAGCGAGCGGGTGCCTGCGCTGCGCGCCGAGATGCAGCGCATCCTGCAGGAACACTGCGGGGTCTATCGGCGCGAGGACCTGCTCAAGGCCGGCATCGCGAAACTGGACGGGATCGAGGCGCGCCTGGCCGATGCCGTCATCGACGACCATAGCCAGGTGTTCAACACCGCCCGCCTGGAGGCCCTGGAACTGGAGAACCTGCTGCCCATCGCCCGCGCCACCCTGGTCTCGGCGTTGGCCCGGACCGAGAGCCGGGGCGCCCACAGCCGCGAGGATTTCCCGGACCGGGACGACGACCACTGGCTGCGCCACACGCTCTATTCCCTGGCCAACGATCAGCTCGACTACAAGCCGGTGCGGCTGAAGCCGTTGACGGTGGAGACCTTTCAGCCGAAGGCGAGGACGTACTAATTTTTGTCATTCCCGCGCAGGCGGGAATCCAGGTTTTTTGAACTGGGTTCCCGCCTGCGCGGGAACGACGGATGAGGTGAATGCAATGCGTTTCCAAATCTATCGCTACGACCCCGAGACCGGCGCCAAGCCGCGCATGCAGGATTACGAGATCGAGTTCGACGCCACGGGCAAGAAGGTCCTCGACGCCCTCATCGCGATCAAGGAACAGCTCGACGAGAGCCTGGCCTTCCGGCGTTCCTGCCGCGAGGGCGTGTGCGGCTCGGACGGCCTCAACATCAACGGCGTCAACCGGCTGGCCTGCGTCACCGACCTGGCCGGGCTGAAGGAGCCGATCAGCATCCGTCCGCTGCCCCGCCTGGCGGTGATCCGCGACCTGATCGTCGACATGGGCCAGTTCTTCCAGCACTACCGCGCGGTCAAGCCCTACCTGGTCAACCTGGAGCCGGAGCCGGAATCCGAGCGCCTGCAGGCGCCCGAGGAGCGCGCCGAACTGGACGGCCTCTACGAGTGCATCCTGTGCGGCTGCTGCACCACCGCCTGCCCGTCGTTCTGGTGGAACCCGGACAAGTTCCTCGGCCCCGCGGCGCTGCTTCAGGCCTACCGCTTCATCGCCGACAGCCGCGACCAGGCCACCGACGAACGCCTGGATTACCTGGAGGATCCCTACCGGCTGTTCCGCTGCCACGGCATCATGAGTTGCGTCGAGGTCTGCCCGAAGGGCCTCAACCCGACCGCGGCGATCGGCAATATCAAGGCCCTGCTGGTCAAGCGGGCGTTGTGAGCGATGCGCTCAACTGCCTGCGCTGGCGCTGCCAGCGCGGCATGCTGGAACTGGATCACATCCTGCGGGGATTTCTCGATACCGCCTATCCCGACGCAACGCCGGCGACGCAACGTGCGTTCGAGGCCCTGCTGGCCATGGCGGACGCCGACATCCTCGACCTGATCATGGGCCGCACCGAGGCCCGGTCAGCCGAAATGGCGGGACTGCTGGCCTTGTTGCGGCGCCAGGAGTGAACTGAAATCCAGTTGATCGGCCGGCACCGGCTTGCCGAACAGGTAGCCTTGCATGGCGTCGCAGTTGTACACGGTGGCCAGAAAGTAGCGCTGTGCATCCGTTTCCACGCCTTCCGCCACCACGCGCAGATCCAGGATGTGGGCCAGGCTGATGAAGGCGGCGCAGATCGCGGCGTCGTTCTCGTCGGTTTCGATGTCGGCCACGAAGGAGCGGTCGATCTTCAACTCATCCAGGGGCAGCCGTTTCAGGTAGGCCAGGGAGGAATAGCCGGTGCCGAAATCGTCGATCGAAAAGCGTATCCCGCGCGCCTTCAGCGCCTGCATCCTGGTTACCGTTTCGTCGATGTTCTCCAGCAGCAGGCTCTCGGTGATCTCCAGCATCAGCCGGGCCGGTGCGACGCCGGCGGCAGCCAGATTGGCCAGGATCATCTCGACGAAATCCGGGTGGTGGAACTGGCGTGCGCTGATGTTGAGGGAGACCGACAGGCCGGCGGTTTCCGGGACCGCCGACCAGGCCTTGAGCTGATCGCAGGCCTGGCGCAGCAGCTGCTGGCCGATCGGGATGATCAGGCCGGTTTCCTCGGCCAGGCCGATGAAGGTCAAAGGCGGGATCAGGCCGCGCTCGGGATGTTGCCAGCGTGCCAGGGCCTCGACGCCGATCAGGCGGCCGGCCGGGTTGACCTGGGGCTGGTAGTGGCAGAGCAGTTCGCCGCGCTGGATGGCGCGGCGCAATTCGGCCTCCAGACTGGTGCGCGACTCGACCGCCGCCTGCATGGTCGGGTCGAAGAAGCGCAGGGTGTTGCGGCCCGAGGCCTTGGCCTGGTACATCGCCAGGTCGGCCCGCTTGAGCAGTTCGTCCACCCCCTGTGTTTTGTCCCGGAACAGGGTGATGCCGATGCTGGCTGTGCTGTGATATTCGATTTCGCCGAGCTGATAGGGCCTGGCCAGGACATCGATGATCTTTTCGCCGACGATTTCGGCCCGATTGGCGGCGTCCTCGGCCGTCTCGTCCAGGTCTTCCAGCATGACCACGAACTCGTCGCCGCCCAACCGGGCCACGCTGTCGCCTTCCCGGACGCAGGCCTGCAGTCGTGTGGCCACCTCGATCAGCAACTGGTCGCCGAGGTCGTGGCCATGGGTGTCGTTGAGCAGCTTGAAGTTGTCCAGGTCGATGAACAGCAGGGCGCCCTGATGCCCGCTGCGGCTGTTCAGCGCCAGCGCCTGATGCAGCCGGTCGAGCAGCAGACGCCGGTTCGGCAACTGGGTCAAGGCGTCGAAGTAGGCCAGGTTGCGGATGGTTTCATCGGCCTTCCTGCTCTCGGTGATGTCCTGGCCGATGCAGGAAATGCCGATCGGTCGCTGTTGCTCGTCGACGATGACCATGTTGGCCCAGCGGACCCAGACCCGCCGGCCGTCGCGGGTCATGTTCTCGTTCTCGTTGTGCTCGAATCGCTCCGGATGGGCCAGGATGGCCGCGACCATGTCCGAGAGGTCGCGGTCGCTGTCGGACTCGCGTTCGGGCACGATGGTGCCGAGCACATGTCGGCCGATGATTTCATCGGCCTGGTAACCGAAGAAGCGCTCGGCGAATTCGTTGAAATAGGTCACGGTGCCGTCCAGTCCCATGCGCAGGATGATGGCATTGGCGTTTTCGACCAGTTCACGGTATTTCGCCTCGCTTGCCTGCAAGGCCTGCTCGGCTTGCGTCCGCTCGACGATTTCGCGCTGCAGCGTGCGGTTCAGGCTGCGCAGCTTGACCAGCACGATTACCGCAGCCGACAGTACCAGCAGCAGACCGGCCACGGTCCAGATCAGCCAGGCTGGCGTCTCGGGCGGCGTGGCATCGTAGATGAAGCCGCTCAGGTCGAAATCGCCCGGCAACTTGCCCTGGCCGGCATAGACCTCGACCGCATGGCCCCAGCGGCCGGGGCTCATATAGCCAGGCTCGACGATGTCCGGCCGGGTCAGCTCGCGTATCTGCTCCGCCTCGAACAGCAGGTGGTCGCGCGACTTGTCCTGGCTGTTGTACTGGCTGAGGATCAGGTCGGCCAGTTCATCGGGATGGGCAAGCGCATATACCAGGCCTTTCAGCGTGGCCTCGCGGAAGGCCATGACCACCTGCGGCCTGGACTTGACCATGGCTTCGGTGGTGAACAGCATGTTGCCGAACAGGTCGATCCCGGCCGACCTGGGGGTGAGCAGGAGGTATTCGTGTTCGCGGCCGCGGATCAGGTAGGGCTCGTTGGACAGGTAGACGACCTTGGCGGCGACCACGCCCTGGTCGAGCGAGTCCAGGGTCCAGTCGATCTGATCGACCAGGTCGATGCGGTTGCGCGGGATGCCGGAAGCCAGCAGGTAGGCCTCGATCTCGTCGCGGTCATGGGGATCGACCGCGACCGGCCGGCCGGCCAGGTCGTGCACGCTGTTGATGCCGTTCTTGCGCAGGGCCAGGAGGCCGATCGGCGAGTGCTGCATGAGGGTGGCCAGCGCAACCACCGGCACGCCGCGGTAGCGGTCCACCACCAGCGCCGAGGTGCCGATGCCGAAGTCCGCCCGGCCTGCGCTGACTTCCTTGACCGAATCGATGCCCGGTCCGCCTTCCCGTATGGTCACATCGAGGCCGGCCTGGCGGTAGTAACCCTGCGCCTGGGCGGCGTAGAAGGCGGCGAACTCGAACTGGTGTTTCCAGTTCAGCTGGACCGTCGCCGGCTCCGTGGCGCGTGGGTCGACCGCCGCCAGACCGGGAGAGGACAGGCCCAGCCAGAGCAGCAGCGAGATCGGGCAGGCCAGATGCCTGGCCCAGGCTTGTCGGTTCATTTGATGCGGCGATGGAGTCTGGACGGTGAAGGACAGGCCATCACGGCCTGGTGAGTGTTATTACTTAATATATATAACTTATGCATCATACTGGAATGCTACAGGCAAGTTTAGCCTTGCTGCACGGCGGGGCATCGGGCCGAAAAACTGTCCGGCGGCGGCCGGTTTTTCATACAATCGGTCTCAGTCCAGATTTTTTTGCGAGTTTCAGATGAGCCAGCGTACCGTCACCCTCAAGTTCAGCGACAGCGACCGCAGCATCGAGCTGCCCATCATGTCCGGCAGCCTGGGTCCGGATGTGATCGATACCCGTTCGCTCAGCAGCCAGGGCATCCTGACTTACGACCCGGGCTTTCTGTCGACGGCCAGCTGTTCATCCAATATCACCTACATCGATGGCGACGAGGGCCTGCTCTACTACCGGGGCTACCCGATCGAGCAACTGGCCGAGCATTCCGATTTCATGGAAGTGTCCTATCTGCTCATCCACGGCGAATTGCCCAATGCCGAGCAGAAGGCCAAGTTCCTCGGCACGGTGCGCCACCACACCCTGCTGCATGACTTGATGTCCAACTTCTACCGCGGCTTCCGGCGCGACGCCCATCCGATGGCGGTGATGGTCGGCACGGTCGGCGCCATGTCGGCGTTCTACCGCGATTCCTCCGATCCGTTCGATGCCCAGCAGCGCGAAATCGCGGCCTACCGTCTGCTCGCCAAGGTGCCCACCATCGCGGCATGGAGCTACAAGTACAACGCGGGCGAGCCGTTCATGTATCCGCAGAACCGTTTCGACTATGCCTCGAACTTCCTCTACATGATGTTCGCCACCCCCTGCGAGGAGTACGAGCCCAACCCGGTCCTGGCGCGCGCGCTCGACCGCATCTTCCTGCTCCACGCCGACCATGAGCAGAATGCCTCGTCTTCGACCGTGCGGGTGGCCGGTTCCTCGGGCGCCAACCCGTTCGCCTGCGTCGCCGCCGGCATCGCCTCGCTGTGGGGGCCGCTGCATGGCGGCGCCAATGAGGCCACCCTGACCATGCTGGAGGAGATCGGCGACGCCTCCCGGATCGGCGAATACATCCGGCGGGCCAAGGACAAGGCCGATTCCTTCCGCCTGATGGGCTTCGGCCACCGGGTCTACAAGAACATGGACCCGCGCGCCGCGATCATGCGCCAGGCCTGCCACGATGTCCTGAACGAACTGGGCCTGCACGACGACCCGCTGTTCAAGCTGGCCCTCAAGCTGGAGAAGATCGCCCTGGAGGACGAGTACTTCATCGACAAGAAGCTCTACCCCAACGTCGATTTCTATTCCGGCATCGTCATGCGTGCGATGGGTATCCCGAACTCCATGTTCACTGCCATCTTCGCTCTGGCCCGCACGGCCGGCTGGGTGGCGCAGTGGATGGAGATGGTGGCCAGCCCCGAGCAGCGCATCGCCCGCCCCAGGCAGCTCTATACTGGCGCCGTCCGGCGCGACTTCGTGCCGATGGACCAGCGTTGACGGACATGGTGACAGGGCGTCGCGAAACGGCCGGTCTGCCCGACGCCACCCTCACCCCGGGGGTGAGGGGGCATTTGATCTCCAAATGACCTCATCGGCCTATTACGCCGCCAGTGCGGAGTATCTGGCGGCGCTGGAAGCGGCGAGCCCGGTTGCCGCCGAACCCCCACCTGCCCGATCCGGGCGCGGGGCAGCCATTGTCTCGCCCGATTACCCCCTGCCCAGTTGCGACGGCCGCCAGGTCTCGGTCCTGCAACTGATCAATGCCTGGCGCTTCCATGGCTTCCGGAGCGCCGAACTGGATCCGATCGGCCATCGCGAGCCGGTCGTGGTGCCGGAGCTGAGCCCGGCCCATCACGGCTTCGCCGACGCCGACCTGGACGACGAGTACGACACCGGTTCGCTGGTCGGTCCGCCTCGCGACAGCCTGCGCAACATCCTGGCCCGCCTGCGCCGGGCCTATGGCGGCAGCCTGGGCGCCGAGTACATGCATCTCACCGACACCGGCAAGAAGCGCTGGCTGCAGCAGCGGCTGGAGTCGGGCGAGGTCTGGCTGGCGCCGGATGCGACCCGGCAGCGCTGGCTGCTCGGCCAGCTCACCGCCGCCGAGACCCTGGAAAAGGTCATCCATACCCGTTACGTCGGCCAGAAGCGCTTCTCGCTGGAAGGTGGCGAGGTCTTCATCCCGCTGCTCAACTATCTGCTCGAACTGGCCGCCGGCGCCGGCGTCGAGGAGGTCGGCCTGGGCATGGCACACCGGGGCCGGCTCAACGTCATGCACAACGTGATCGGCCGCTCGGCGCTGAGCTTCTTCGATCACGAGGACAGCGCCGCCCCCGAGGGCGCCCTGACCGGCGACGTGAAATACCACCAGGGTTATGCCCGCGACGTCGAGACCCTGGCCGGGCCGATCCGGGTCGCCCTGGCCTTCAACCCGTCGCACCTGGAGATTGTCGGTCCGGCCGTGCTGGGCTGGGTCCGCGCCCAGCAGCAGAAGCGTGCCGACATGGACGGCGGCAAGGTGCTGGCCATCCTGGTCCACGGCGATGCGGCCCTGGCCGGCCAGGGCGTGGTGATGGAGACGCTCAACATGTCGGCCACGCGGGGCTTCGCCACCGGCGGCACCATCCACGTGGCGATCAACAACCAGATCGGCTTCACCACCTCCGACCCGCGCGACGTCCGCTCCAGCCTGTACTGCACCGACGTGATGAAGATGGTCGAGGCGCCGGTGCTGCACGTGAACGGCGACGATCCGGAGGCGGTGCTGCGGGCGGTGCAGATCGCCTTCGAGTACCGGATGACCTTCCACCACGACATCGCCATCGACCTGGTCAGCTATCGCCGGCTCGGCCACAACGAGCAGGACGAGCCGATGGTCACCCAGCCGGCGATGTACCGGCGCATCCGCGAACACCAACCGGTGCGCGCGCTCTATGCCGCCGCCCTGGAGCGTACCGGCCTGATCGAGGCCGGCACGGCGGAGGCCTTGATCGACAATTTCAAGGCCAGCCTGGACCAACTGCCGGTTGCCCAGGACCGGCCCTATACCCCTTATGTCGCCGACTGGCGGCCCTATCGCGGCACCGACTGGCGCGCCCCGGCGGCGACTGCGGTGCCGCTCGACCGGCTGCAGCGCCTGGGTGCGAAGTTGATTGAGGTGCCCGAGGATTTCGCCCTGCATCCGCGCGTCATCATGGTCCAGGGCAACCGCCGCCAGATGGCCGAGGGGGTGCTTGCGCTCGACTGGGGCATGGCGGAAGCGCTGGCCTATGCCAGCCTGCTCACCGAGGGCCACGGCGTGCGCCTGACCGGGCAGGATTCCGGGCGCGGCACCTTCTTCCATCGCCATGCCGTCCTGCACGACCAGAACCGCCAGCGTTGGGACGCCGGCGTCTACCTGCCCCTGCAGAACCTGGCGCCGGACCAGGCCCATTTCCTGGTCATCGATTCGTTGCTTTCCGAGGAGGCGGTACTGGCCTTCGAGTACGGCTATGCCAGTTCCTCGCCCGAGGAACTGGTGATCTGGGAGGCCCAGTTCGGCGACTTCGCCAACGGCGCCCAGGTGGTGATCGACCAGTTCATTGCCGCTGCCGAGGCCAAGTGGGGACGCCTGAACGGCCTGACCCTGTTCCTGCCGCACGGCTATGAAGGGCAGGGCCCGGAACACTCGTCCGGCCGCATCGAGCGTTTCCTGCAACTGGCGGCCCAGGACAATTTCCAGATCGCCCAGCCGTCCACCGCCGCGCAGTTCTTCCACCTGCTCCGGCGCCAGGTGCTGCGGCCCTATCGCAAGCCGCTGGTGGTTTTCACGCCCAAGAGCCTGCTGCGTCATCCCGATGCCGCCTCGGCCCTGGCCGACCTGGCCGAAGGTGGTTTCCAGCCGGTCCTGGGCGCGCCGGGGGCGTCCGAACAGGCCGCTATCACCCGGCTGGTGGTGTGCAGCGGACGGGTCTACTACGACCTCGCGGCGAGCCGGCGCGAACGCGGCCTGAACCGCATCGGCCTGATCCGGATCGAACAGCTGTATCCCTTCCCGGACCGGGAACTGGCGGCCGAACTGGACCGCTATCCCGATGCCGCGGAAATCGTCTGGGCCCAGGACGAGCCCCAGAACCAGGGCGCCTGGCGTTACATGGCCTGGCAATTGCGGCAGGCCACCGACCTGCCCATCCGCTATGCCGGCCGCCCCGAATCCGCCTCGCCGGCCACCGGCTACCACGACCTGCACAAGGCGCAACTTGCCGCCTTGCTCGACGCAGCCCTGAATTAACCGAGAGTAACCATGTGGTTTCGCAATCTGCAGCTTTACCGTCTGTCGCCCGGCTATAAACTCGATCCGGATGCCTTGAACGAACGCCTGGCCAAGCACCCGCTGACGCCCTGCGGCGGCCTGGAGCGCCAGCGCCTCGGCTGGCGGCCGATCCGGGCCGAGGACGACTACGTCTACAGCCAGAACGGCCAGGTCCTGATCGCCCTGGGCATCGAGGAAAAACTGCTGCCGGCCGCGGTGGTGAAGCAGGCGGCAGAGGAAAAGGCGGCCGAGATCGAGGCCCAGGAGGGTTACCGTCCGGGTTCCAAACGGCGCAAGGAGATCCGCGAGCAGATCGAGGACGAGATGCTGCCGCGCGCCTTCGTGAAGCGCAACACGGTGTATGCCTGGCTGGACCCGGTCCAGGGCTGGCTGGCGGTCGATGCCGCCAGTGCGACCAAGGCCGAGGCGCTGGTCAAGCTGCTCGGCGAGTCGGCGCCCGACCTGCCGCTCAAGTTGCCGCATACGCAACTCTCGCCCGGCGTGGCGATGACCGGCTGGCTGGCCGAGGGCGAGGCCCCGGCCGGATTCAGCATCGACCGCGACTGCGAACTGCGTCTGCCCGGCGAGGACCGTGCCACCGTGCGCTATGTCCGCCACGCCCTCGACGGCGAGGAGATCGGCCAGCACATCGCCGCCGGTAAGCAGGCGACCCGGCTCGGCCTGACCTGGGCCGACCGGGTGTCCTTCGTCCTGACCGAGAAACTGGAGGTCAAGCGCCTGCAATTCCTCGACATCCTCAAGGAGCAGAGCGAACAGGCCGAGGACGCCGAGGCCATGTTCCAGATCGAGTTCGCTTTGATGACCGGTGAATTGGCCCACCTGATCGAGGGCCTGATCGAGGCCCTTGGCGGCGAGGCGGAGGCGTGATGGCTGGCCCCGTACCGGCTGTCAGCGTGAAAACCTGCCAATAGCGCGTACAAGCAATGGCCTATTTACCGTGCGGACGCATATTTTCTTGGAAAAACAAAGCATTGCTTTGTCATGTCGGCGCGTGTGCTAAAATTCCACACGTAAATAATCTTATTGGCGGAAGTGAAAGCAAACGTGCAACTAGCCCCCGAGCCTGCCTTGGTATTGGCGGTCCAGCGCCTGTTGAGGCCGTTGGCGCGTCTGCTGATGGCGTTCGGCCTGGATTTCCCGGCCTTTTCCAACATGGCCAAGGGGGTCTTCGTCGACGTGGCGGCGCGCGATTTTCCGGACGATGGTTCCCTGATCACGGACAGCCGGGTCAGCCTGCTCTCCGGTGTCCACCGACGCGAGGTGAAGCGATTGCGTAGCGAGATGCAGCAGCAACATGTGCCGCCGCTTGCGGTGTCGTTGGGTGCCCAGATCGTCGCACGCTGGTGTGCCGACAGCCGCTACCTGGATCACCAGCGGCGGCCGGCGACCTTGCCCCGTCTGGCCAGCAAGGGCGGCGACCTCTCTTTCGAGCGCCTGGTGGCCGGGGTGAACAAGGACATCCGGCCACGTGCGGTACTGGATGAGTGGTTGCGGCTGGGAGTGGCCGAGCTCGACGAGGAAGACCGTGTGCACCTGGCCGAGGCGGCCTTCATTCCTGCGCGGGGTCTGGACGAGAAGGCCTTCTATTTCGGCAAGAACATATCGGACCATCTCGCCGCCGGCGCCCATAACCTGCTCGACCAGCAACCCCCTTTCCTGGAGCGCTGTGTCTACTATGATGGCTTGTCGGCGAAATCGGTCGAGGCATTGCGCGACCTGACCCGGGAGTTGGCGGTATCGGCCCTGCAGGAGGTGAACCGGCAGGCCCTCGAGATGCAGCAGCAGGATGTGGCTACGGGTGGGGAAAAACTGCGGATGACGTTCGGAACCTACTATTTCGCCGAGCCCGAGGCGATGCTTCGGCGCGAACCCGGGAACTGATTTGGCTGCCCGCCTGCTGGCCACCCTGCTCCTGGCCTTGGCCGTTCCGGCCTGGGCCAACCCGTGCGCGCTGCCGGAAGGCAGGATGCCTTTTGCATCCGGGATGGGTGGCACGGGGATCGGCACCGGCATGGGCGGGACCGGCGTCACGCCCCACGATTCCGGCATCGGCGGTACCGGCATCACGCCGCACGGCACCGGCATGGGCGGCACCGGCGTCACGGCGCAAGGCACCGGCATGGGCGGTACCGGCATCGCGCCGCACGGCACCGGCATGGGCGGTACCGGCATCGCGCCGCATGGCACCGGCCTGGGCGGTACCGGTGTCACGGCGCAAGGTACCGGCATGGGCGGTACCGGCATCGCGCCGCACGGCACCGGCATGGGCGGTACCGGTGTCACGGCGCAAGGCAGCGGCATGGGCGGTACCGGCATCGCGCCGCACGGCACCGGCATGGGCGGTACGGGTTCAGTCGCGGATGGCTCTGGGATGGGCGGGACCGGCGTGGTCGGCATCATTACCGGCTTCGGCAGCATCTGCGTCAACGGCCTTGAAATCCATTACGACGCCAACACCCCGGTCTCCGTGGATGGTCGCGCCGGCTCGCCGAAACAACTGGCCATCGGGCAGTGGGTGGCGGTGCAGGCGGCCGGCACGGCCCCATCCCTGATGGCGCGGCGCATCGAGTTGAATTCCGCGGTGGTCGGTCCGGTCGACTGGGTGGCACCCGGCGGCCAGTCCTTCCGGGTGCTGGGCCAGTCGGTCCTTGCGATGACCGGCGGGAAGGTGCCCAGGGCAGGCGAATTCGTCCGCGTCGACGGTGTCTCCGATGCGAACGGTACAATCCAGGCCACGCATATCGAGCGTTTGCCGAGCAGGGCTACGGTCAGCGTATCCGGCATCGTCAAGGCGGTGTCCGGCAAGACGGTGCGGGTCGGTGGCCTGACTGCGGTGGGCGTGACCGGCCTGTCGGTCGGTGCCCCGGTGCGGTTGACCGGACGTCTGACGGAAAGTGGGACGCTGGAGGCCAGGCAAGTGGACATCGCTCCGGAAATGCGTTCTATTGGCAAGGCCGAGCGCATGGTCTTGCAGGGCATCGTCCACGAGGCCGACGCCAAAGGTGTTTCCTTGGGCTACGCCCGTGTGGAAACCTCGAACTTTGCGGCGCAACGAGTCGAACCCGGGCAATGGGTCCGGGTCGAGGTGATGCGGCGTCCCGATGGCCGGCTTGATGCGGGGCGCTGGTCGATCGATACTCCGCGGGGTGGCAGGGATGCCGAGGCTCATCGTGGTGGCCGCGAACGGGGGCAGGACCGGGACGCGTCCGGGCACGAGCGTGAGTCCTCGGATGACCGCCATGAGGGCGAACGGCGGGAGAATCGGGAATCCCCGGAAAAGGGAGAGCAACACGATAAAAGGCCGGGGCTTGAAAAAGGTCGCGAGTTTGAAAGGTTTGATAAACCCGAAAAGATCGACACCCCGGAAAAGACTGAATTGCCAGAAAGGCCTGAAAGTGTGGAAGGAAGAGATGATTAAGAATGGTGTGCGAACGATCACGCTGGCCCCTCTCGGGGCCGCATTTTTTGCCTTGGCCGCGTTGGCGGCAGAGGCCGCTGAACCTGCCCGCTACAGCCTCACCGCCGGCATGGATTACAGCTCGGGCAAGTATGGCGCCAACAGTGACACCGATATCTGGTATGTGCCGGTCCGGTTCAAATATGAACGCGGCCCCTCCACCGTAAAGCTGACGGTGCCCTACCTGCGCATCACCGCCCCTACCGGCGGTACCGTGATCGGCTACGACGATGATGGTCGGCCGATCTACTCGGGTGGCACCGGCGGACGCAGCACGGATGAAGGGCTGGGCGACCTGGTGCTGGCGTATACCTATAGCCTGTTCGATAAGCCGCGCGGCGGCTTTCTGGTCGACCTCGGGGCCAAGGTCAAGTTCGCCACCGCCGACGAACAGAAGGGGCTGGGCAGCGGCAAGAACGATTATGGTGTATTCACGGATGTTTACTACCTGGCGGGTGCGGCGACGCCGTTCGCTACGGTCGGCTATCGCGTCCTCGGCGAACCGGCCGGCATTGAACTGCGCAACGTCTGGCAGTCCACCCTGGGCCTGGCTTACAGGATTTCCGACCGCGACAGCACCGGCGCGATGTGGGATTGGCGCCAGTCCAGCTCGGCGGCTGGTACCAGCATGAGCGA
>JBAZLW010000047.1:0-13022 GCA_041650095.1 Hydrogenophilaceae bacterium
GGCTCCTCGACATACTGGCCGGCCAGTATGTCGAGGAGCCGCGCATCATGCTCGATTGCTCGCTCGAGCGCGATGGCGACCTGATGTTCCACATGTACGCCTTCAACGACGCCGTGGTGAGCAAGGGCGCCATGGGCCGGCTGATCGAGTTCGAGGTCTACATCGACAACAAGTTTGTCTACAGCCAGCGCGCCGACGGCCTGGTGGTGGCCTCGCCGACCGGTTCCACCGCCTATGCCCTGTCGGCCGGCGGGCCGATCCTGCACCCGACCCTGGAGGCCTTCGTGCTGGCGCCGATCTGCCCGCATACCCTGTCGGCGCGGCCGATCGCGGTGAACAGCCGGTCCGAGATCGAGATCAACCTGATCCACGCCGATGACTGCCGGGTCCACTTCGACGGCCAGAACCACCGCGACATCCAGGTCGGCGACCGGGTGGTCATCCAGCGCGCCCGCAATGCCGTGCGCCTGCTGCAACCGATGGACCACAACTATTACGATACCCTGCGGCAGAAGCTGCGCTGGGGGGAAAAGCTCTGATGCTGCTGGGTTTGTCGATACGCGATTTCGTTCTGGTCGACCGCCTCGACCTGGAATTCGCCTCCGGTTTCTCCGTGCTGACCGGCGAGACCGGTGCCGGCAAGTCCATCCTGCTCGACGCCCTGCAGCTGGCCCTGGGCGAACGGGCCGAGTCCGGCGTGGTGCGCGAGGGCGGCGAGCGGGCCGAGGTGACGGCCAGCTTCGCGGTCACGCCGGCCTTGGCCGCGTGGCTGGCGGAGAATGACCTGGAAGGCGACGACGACACCTGTCTGCTGCGCCGCGTGGTCGAGGCGGGCGGGCGTTCCCGCGCCTTCGTCAACGGCCGGCCGGTGACCCTGGGCCAGCTCAAGGAGGCGGGCGAATTCCTGGTCGACATCCACGGCCAGCATGCCCATTACTCCCTGCTGCGGCCCGGCGTGCAGCGCCAGATACTCGATCAGTACGCCGACGCAACCGGGCTGGCCGTGCGCGTGGCCGATGCGCATCGGCACTGGCGCGGGCTGGAAAAGGCCTGCCGCGAGGCGGAGGCCCATGCCGCCGAGGCGGCCGAGGAGCGTGAGCGTCTGCACTGGCAGGTAGACGAACTGGCCGCGCTGGCCTTTGGCGCCGATGAATGGGGTCCGCTGCAGGATAGCCATCGTCGCCTGGCTCATGCCGCCGAACTGCTCCAGGGCGCTCAGCAGGTGGTCGCCATGATCGACGACGAAGGCCAGGGCGTGACCGGCCAGTTGCGCGCGGCCCATGGCCGCCTAGTCGCACTGGCCGGGATCGACGGCAGCCTGAACGACACGGTGGCGATGCTCGACAACGCGCTGATCCAGGCCGAGGAGGCCATCCGCGAACTGAACCACTATGCCGAACGGGTCGACCTCGATCCCGAGGCCCTGGACCAGGCCGAGGCGCGCATGGCCCAGGTCAGCGACGCCGCGCGCAAGTTCAGGGCCCGCCCGGAAGAACTGCCCGACCTGCTCGACGAGGCGCGCGCCCGGCTGGCCGAGCTGGAGCGCCTGGCCGATCCGGTTGGCCTGCGCAAGTCGGCGGAGGCGGCCCGCGCCGCCTACCTGAAGCTGGCCGAAGATCTCAGCGGCAAGCGCAGCAAGGCTGCCACTCGGCTGGCCAAAGCGGTGACCGAGGCCATGCAGCGACTGTCGATGCAGGGTGGCCGTTTCGAGGCGGCGCTGGCGTCATGCGAACCGGAGGCGACCGGCCTGGAAGCGGTCGAATTTCAGGTCGCCCCCCATGCCGGCCAGGGCTTGAAGCCGCTGGCCAAGACTGCCTCCGGCGGCGAGCTGTCGCGTATCGGCCTGGCCCTGCAGACCATACTGTCGGAAAACGCCGGCGCCCCGACCCTGATCTTCGACGAGATCGATGCCGGCATCGGCGGCGGCGTAGCCGAGATCGTCGGCCGCCTGCTGGCGGAACTGGGCAAGAAGCATCAGGTCCTGTGCGTGACCCACCTGCCTCAGGTCGCCGCCGGTGCGACGGGACATTTCCGGGTCAGCAAGGAGACCGTGGCCGGACATGCGCTCAGCCGCGTCGCCGCGCTGGGCCGGGACGAACGGGTGGAGGAGGTCGCCCGCATGCTGGGCGGCGTGACGATCACCGAGACTACCCGCAGGCACGCCGAGGAGATGCTTCAAAGTCAGTGACAAGGTGATAAGTGACAGGGTGACATGGTCGGCCGCCCCTGGGTGGTTCTGTCACTCGTCACTCGTCACTTTGTTCCCGCCTTTATGCGGGCAATCTTCCTTGGTGCACTCGACGTACAGGTACAGGCTGTGGTCGTGGATCCTGAAGCCGCGGTCGGCGGCGATCTTCTTCTGCCGACGTTCGATCTCGGGGTCGTAGAACTCTTCCACGCGGCCGCACTGGATGCACAGAAGATGGTCGTGGTGGCTGCCCTTGTTGATCTCGTAGACCGCCTTGTCGTCGTCGAAACGATGGCGGACCAGGATGCCGGCCTGCTCGAACTGGGTCAGCACGCGATAGACCGTGGCCAGTCCGACGTCCTCATGGTCGGCCAGCAGCATCTTGTAGACATCCTCGGCCGATAGGTGGGATTGGTCGGTGTCCTCGAACAACGACAGTATCTTGCGTCTCGGTCCGGTGACCTTCAGGCCCAGACTTTTAAGCTGCTCTCCGCTGGTCATGGTGTGCTCTTGTTAGGCTGCCGCGTTATCATAGCAAGGCTTACTCCTATGGTTCACCCATGATGACAAAATTGGTAATTGCCTCCTTGCTCCTGATCTCCCTCTCCGGCTGCGGCAGTTGGGGCCAAACGATCGACAAGCTCAATCCCATCGACAGCATCAAGCCATACAAGATCGAGGTGCAACAGGGCAACCTGGTCACCCAGGAGATGCTGGCCAAGCTGAAGCCGGGCATGACGCCGTCCCAGGTGCGCTTCGTGCTGGGTACCCCGCTGATCGTCGACCCTTTCCGCAAGGACCGTTGGGACTATGTTTACCGGCTCCAGAAAGGCAACACGATGACGCAACAGCGGCACATCACGGTATTGTTCGAGAACGACAAGCTGATCGGCATCGAGGGCGATGTCGTGCCGGCGGCCGAGCCGGAGCCGGCCGGCCAACCCGCGGCAGCGGCCAAAACAGAAGAGCCGGCCAAGCCATGAGCCTGAATGTCGTCATTGCCGGCGCCTCCGGGCGCATGGGCCGCTCCCTGCTGGAAGCGGTCGTCGCCGCGCCGGACATGCGCCTCCATGCCGCCCTGGAACGCACCGGCAGCCCCTTTCTGGGTCGCGATGCCGGCGAACTGGTCGGCGCGCCGGTCCAGGCGGCCGTCGTCGAGGATATGGATGCGGCCCTGCAGGGCGCCCACGCCTTGATCGATTTCACCCGGCCCGAGGCCACCCTGGCCCACATCGAGGCCTGCCGCAGGCACCAGGTCGCGCTGGTGATCGGCACCACCGGTTTTGATGAAGCCGGCAAGGCAGCCATCGCCGCCGCCGCCAGGGATATTCCCATCGTCTTCGCACCCAACATGAGCGTGGGCGTCAACCTGGTGTTCAAGCTGCTCGACATGGCCAGCCGGGTGCTCAACGAGGGCTACGACATCGAGATCATCGAGGCCCATCACCGGCACAAGGTCGATGCGCCGTCCGGCACCGCCCTGCGCATGGGTGAAGTGATCGCCAATGCCCTCGGTCGCGACCTCAAGGACTGCGCCGTGTACGGCCGCGAAGGCGTCACCGGCGAGCGCCAGGCGTCCACCATCGGCTTCGCCACCGTGCGCGGCGGCGACATCGTCGGCGACCACACCGCCCTCTACGCCACGGTCGGCGAGCGGGTCGAGATCAGCCACAAGGCCTCCAGCCGGATGACCTTCGCCAACGGCGCCCTGCGCGCGGCGCGCTTCCTGGCCGGCAAGCAGAGCGGCCTGTTCGACATGCAGGACGTGCTCGGGCTGCGCTGAACGCTCATCGTAGGAGCGCCGCTTGTGGCGCGAATGGGTGTTCGGCCCGCACACTGGCCTCCTACAGCCATTCCGCGTCCCACCATGGATATTCGCTCACGTTGTGGCATAGCCCGGCGCGTACCGGATTGGCGACGATATAGCGTGCAATGGCCAGGACGTCCTCATCCTTGCGCAAGGCATGGTCGTAGAACCCGGCCTGCCAGACCGGACTGCCGCTTGCATCCAATATCTGTTTCAAGCCATGGCTGCCGGCGGATTTGAAACGGTTGATCGTCGCGGAAAGCGTGGCCCGCTCGCCCAGGGTCAGCAGCCAATGCAGGTGGTCGGGCATCAGCACCCAGGCATGCGAATGCAGCCAACCCAGTTCATGCATCGAGCGCATGACCGCAATAACCCGGCGGGCGGCCGATAGACCGGAAAAATTTGGCGCACGGCCATGCGTGGCCATCATGACATGGTAGACCTGCCCCGGTATCGATACCCGTCCGACGCGTAATCTGGATTGCTCGGCCATGACCGGGATAATAAGACCAAACACGTAGGCGCGCCGCTGGCGGCGCGAACCGGTGTTCGGCCCGACCAGCGGGCCTCCTACATATCACCTCTTGAAAGAGTGCCATGCCGGCCCCAGATACGGGGCCGGTTTCGTTTTTATGGATTGGAAAATGACTGAGAACGTCAAGGAAACCCTGGGCTTCCAGGCCGAGGTCAAGCAACTGCTGCAACTGATGATCCACTCCTTGTATTCGCACAAGGAGATCTTTGTCCGCGAGCTGTGCTCCAACGCCGCCGACGCGGCCGACAAGCTGCGCTTTGAGGCGCTCAACGATGGCGCCCTGTACGAGGACGCGCCCGACCTGAAGATCTGGATCCAGTCCGACAAGGCGGCCAGGACCCTGACCATCCGGGACAACGGCATCGGCATGAACCGGCAGGAGGTGATCGAGCACATCGGCACGATTGCAAAATCCGGCACCAAGGAATTCTTCGGCAAGCTGACCGGCGACCAGCAGAAGGACGCCCAGCTGATCGGCCAGTTCGGGGTCGGCTTCTATTCCGGGTTCATCGTCGCCGACAAGATCACCCTGACCACCCGCCGCGCCGGCCTGACCCAGGAGCATGGCGTGCGCTGGGAGTCCGACGGCGCCGGCGAGTACAGTCTGGAGACGGTCGAGAAGGCAGGCCGCGGCACCGAGATCGTCCTGCACATGAAAGAGGACGAGAGCGAGTTCCTGGAGGAATGGCGCATCAAGGCGGTGATCCGCCAGTATTCCGACCACATCGCCATCCCCATCGCGTTCGTCAATGAAAAAGGCGAGGAAGAGACGATCAACAAGGCCAACGCCTTGTGGGCGCGCTCGAAGAACGACATCACGGAAGAGGAATACAAGGCCTTCTACCAGCACGTCGGCCACGACTACGAGGATCCGCTGGCCTGGACCCACGCCCGGGTCGAGGGTCGCCAGGACTACACACTGCTGCTCTACGTGCCGGCCCACGCCCCGTTCGATCTCTGGGACCGCGAGGCCAAGACCGGGGTGAAGCTGTATGTGAAGCGCGTGTTCATCATGGAGGACGCCCGCAAGCTGATGCCGGCCTACCTGCGCTTCATGCGCGGCGTGATTGACGCCGCCGACCTGCCGCTCAACGTCTCGCGCGAGATCCTCCAGCAGACCAAGGACATGGAGATGATCCGGGCCGGTTGCGTGAAGAAGGCGCTGGACCTGCTCGACGACCTGGCCGAGAACCGCAAGGACGACTACGCCAAGGTCTGGGAGCACTTCGGCGAGGTGCTCAAGGAGGGCGTCGGCGAGGATCACGCCAACAAGGAACGCGTCGCCCGGCTGCTGCGCTTCCGCAGTACGGCCAGCGACGAGGCGACGGTGTCGTTCGCCGACTATATCGGCCGCATGAAGGAAGGCCAGGACAAGGTCTACTACATCACCGCCGACAGCCTGACCGCCGCCAAGGCCAGCCCGCACCTGGAGATCTTCCGCAAGAAAGGCATCGAGGTCCTGCTCCTGACCGACCGGGTCGACGAATGGGTCGTCACCCACCTGTTCGAATTCGACGGCAAGTCGCTCGCCAGCGTGGCCCGGGGCGACCTCGACCTGTCCGCCGTGAAGTCGGAGCAGGGCGACCAGGAAGAAGAGGCACCCAAGACCGAGGAGGCCAAGGCCCTGATCGAGCGGATGCAGGAGGCCTTGAAGGACGACGTCAAGGAGGTGCGCGTCAGCGCCCGCCTGGTCGATTCGCCTGCCTGCCTGGTGGCCGGCGAGCAGGACATGAGCGGCCACCTGGCCCGCATGCTCAAGGCCATGGGCCAGGATGCGCCGGAATCGAAGCCCATCCTGGAGATCAACGTCGGCCACGCCCTGGTCAAGCGCCTGGACGGCGAGGAGGGCGAGCGCTTCGGCGACTTGGCCCGTCTGGTGCTCGACCAGGCGGTGCTGCTCGACGGCGGCCAGTTGAGCGATCCGGCCGGCTTCGTCAAGCGGATGAACGCGCTGCTGGGGGCTTGAGCCCCCAGCAGCGCCTGCCCGCTGCCCGGGGGCTCAGCCCCCGCTGCTGCCCCCTTCGGCGATCTGGTAGTCGATGAAGAAGTGCAGCAGCAGGACATCGTCGTCGTCCAGGCGATGGAATTCGAGCCCATATCTGGGCCGTTCACCCTCGAACACGTTGCGGATATCCGCTTCCAGGGTGAGCTTGCGGTTGACCTCGGACAGGTGGACGGGCAGGGTGACACGCACGGTTTCGCCGGCGGCGCCCAATGGCCCGTCGGCCTCCACCAGGGCGCCGTGCAGGCTGAGATCGAGGAAAGTGATCGCTACGGTGGTGGCGTCGGCCTTCTCGGCCTCGCTTGCCAGTTGCAGCTTGATCCGGGGCGAGCGGCGCACCCGCCTGGCCTCGACCGATTCCGGATAGGAAAAGTGGGCATAGGGGTAGGGATGCGCCCGCGGCTTCAGCAGCCGCGCGACGAAGGCATAGATATGGCTGCCGGTCAGGGTGCGGAAGACGTACTCGCCGTTGAGGCGCATCCACATACCCTCATGGTCGATGATGGGCAGGGTGAACAACACGCTGGCGTCCTTGACGGCGCCCATGTAGCGGACCCCGTAATGGGTCGTCTCGGCCGTGCCCACCGCCTGCATCTGCAAGGTGTCCCCGACCTTGAGACGGATGCTGTCGAAGCTGACGACCTGTCGTTCTGCAGGGGTGTCTGGCATGTTCTGGTCTCGTCGTTGGGCCGGTCCATGCCGGCGGGCGGTAGCGAATTAGGCTAAGGATAGTAAACGGTGGCCGAATTTAATATCGCTCGGCGTGGCCTGGTGCTAGCGGGACGATGGTGGCGGCGGACGTGCGGCAGACGAAGGCCGTTCGGTCAGCCAGATTGGCAGATCGGCCAGTGCCCAGCGGGCGGCGGTGGCGGTCTGGTACAGCGCGGCCAGAAGGCGGTGCAGGTCCATCCGGTTGGTGTCGATTCGGGTCGGTTCGTGGCCGGCCGTGATGATCAGGGCGCAGTGCCGCGAGTCGGCCTGGAAGGTGATGCTGGTGACCAGTATCGGCGGTTGTGCCGCGGCGGCCCCGGCGCTGCGGGTTTCCTTGTTCTTCGCCAGGGCGGGCAGGCCTTCCGGGCTGTCGGCCAGGGCCTCCCCATGTTCAAGGGCGATCCGCTGACCGGCCGGCAAGGCGTTCGGGATGTCGCCGCCGGGCACGCTCTTCTCCAGGATCTCGCACATCGGCCGCAGCAGGCCGGAAAGCAGGCGCCGGGTCAGCCAGAACCGGGCACCGGCACTGCTGGACAGCCAGATGCGGTCTTCGCTGTCGCTGTAGCCGAAGGTGACCTGGGTCATGCCGGCCTGGCGACGTTGCGCCGGTCGAGATCGCCGAAATGGAGCGGAAATCGGCCCGAACGGTGGTCCTCGAAATAGTGCTCGAGCGTCTTGTGCACGGTGCGGAAGGCGAGCAGGTCCCAGGGAATGTGCGCCTCGTCGAACAGGGCGACCTCCAGGCTTTCCTCGCCCGGGGCGAAGTCGAGGTCGAGCAGGCGGGCGCGAAACAGCAGGTAGACCTGGTCAATGTCCGGCACGTTGATCAGGGTATAGAGATCGTCGATCTCGACCCGGGCGCCGGCCTCCTCCAGGGTCTCCCGCACGGCCCCCTCGGCGGTGGTCTCGCCGTTCTCCATGAAGCCGGCCGGCAGGGTCCACAGGCCGTAGCGCGGCTCGATGGCGCGCCGGCAGAGCAGCACCTTGTCTTCCCAGTAGGGCAGGCAGCCGACCACCATGCGCGGGTTCTCGTAGTGGATGGCGCCGCAGGCGTCGCAGACATAGCGATGCCGGTTGTCCCCGCTGGGGATGCGATGGCTGACGGGCGCGCCGCAGGAGCTGCAGTATTTCATCCGTTGGACAGTAGCAAAAAGGTTTAACCGGCGTCAAAGCGCAGCCACGGACTGGCGGTGTAAAATCCGCCGCAACTATCACAGGGGCGCCCTCATGACCCAGATGCTCTTCCTGCGCGGCGGCGCCGCGTTGTCCGAGTTCCGTATCGCCAAGTTGATCGAGAAGACCGCCGTGCTCGGCGTCGCCGGGATCAGCGCGGAGTTCCGCTATTTCGTCGAGTTGCGCGAGGAGCCGTCGGCCGACGACCTGCGCTTCCTGTGCGAGCTGCTCCAGGCCGAGCCGCACCGGCCGGCGGCCCGGACCCTGCTGGTGACGCCGCGCCTGGGCACAGTGTCGCCCTGGTCGTCCAAGGCCACCGACATCGCCCGGAACTGCGGCCTCGCCGCCGTCGCCCGGATCGAGCACGGCATCGCCTATGAACTGACCGGCAAGAAGGGCCGGGCCCTGGCGGCGGACAAGGTCCAGGCGGCTCTGGCCTTCCTGCACGACCGCATGACCGAGAGCGTGCTCAACGACGAACGCGAGGCGGAACGCCTGTTCCACCACGTCGAGGCGCCGCCGCTGGCGACCGTGGATGTGCTCAAGGGCGGCAGAAAGGCCCTGGAAAAGGCCAACGCCGAGTGGGGCCTGGCCCTGTCGCCGGACGAGATCGACTACCTGGTCGACAACTTCAAGAAGGTGAAGCGCAACCCGACCGATGTCGAGCTGATGATGTTCGCCCAGGCCAACTCCGAGCACTGCCGGCACAAGATCTTCAACGCCGACTGGATCGTCGACGGCGAGAAGCAGCAGGAATCGCTGTTCGGCATGATCCGGCACACCCACAAGGTGCGGCCGCAAGGCACCCTGTCGGCCTATTCGGACAACGCCTCGGTGATCGCGGGCGCCACCATCGGCCGCTTCTATCCCGATGACAAGGGCCGCTACGGTTTCCACACCGAGCCGACCCACATCCTGATGAAGGTGGAGACCCACAACCACCCGACCGCGATCGCACCCTTCCCGGGCGCCGCCACCGGTTCCGGCGGCGAGATCCGCGACGAGGGCGCCACCGGCACCGGCTCCAAGCCCAAGGCCGGCCTGTGCGGCTTCTCGGTGTCCAACCTGCGCATCCCCGGCTTCGAGCAGCCCTGGGAGCAGGACTACGGCAAGCCGGGCCGCATCGTCACGCCCTTGCAGATCATGATCGAGGGCCCGATCGGCGCCGCCGCCTTCAACAACGAATTCGGCCGGCCCAACCTGACCGGCTATTTCCGCGCCTTCGAGCTGGCCACCCCGGACGGCCAGGTGCGCGGCTACCACAAGCCGATCATGCTCGCCGGCGGGGTCGGCAACATCCGCGAGGACCACGTCTTCAAGAAGGAATTCGCCCCCGGCACCCTGCTGATCCAGTTGGGCGGCCCCGGCATGCTGATCGGCCTGGGCGGCGGCGCCGCCTCCAGTCTGGGCTCGGGCAGCAACGCCGAGGCGCTCGACTTCGACTCGGTGCAGCGCGGCAACCCGGAGATCCAGCGCCGGGTCCAGGAGGTGATCGACCGTTGCTGGCAGATGGGTACTGACAACCCGATCCTGTCGATCCACGACGTCGGCGCCGGCGGCATCTCCAACGCCATGCCGGAGCTGGCCCACGGCGCCGGCCTGGGCGCCAGCTTCGAGCTGCGCGACGTGCCCAGCGAGGAGCCGGGCATGTCGCCGCGCGAGATCTGGTCGAACGAGGCCCAGGAGCGCTACGTCCTGGCCATCGCGCCGGAGAGCCTCGACCTGTTCGCGGCCCTGTGCGAGCGCGAGCGTTGCCCGTTCGCCGTGGTCGGCAAGGCCACGCGCAAGAAGCAGCTGGTGGTGAGCGACCGCCAGTTCAAGAACAAGCCGGTCGACATGCCGATGGAGGTCCTGCTCGGCAAGCCGCCCAGGATGACCCGCGACGTCAAGCACGTCGCGCCGGCCCTGAAGCCGTTCACGGCCGACGGCCTGGACCTGGTCGAGGCGGCCTACCGGGTGCTGCGCCACCCGACCGTGGCCAGCAAGGCCTTCCTGATCACCATCGGCGACCGCACCGTGGGCGGCTACACCGCGCGCGACCAGTTCGTCGGGCCGTGGCAGATGCCGGTGGCCGACTGCGCGGTGACCACGATGGGCTACGACACCAACATCGGCGAGGCGATGGCGCTGGGCGAACGCACGCCGCTGGCCCTGATCGACCCGGCCGCGTCCGGCCGCATGGCGGTGGCCGAGTCGGTGATGAACCTGGCCGCAGCGGCCGTCGACGATATCTCCGACATCCGCCTGTCGGCCAACTGGATGGCCGCCGCCGGCCACCCCGGCGAGGACGCCGCCCTGTTCGACACCGTGCGCGCGGTGGCCAAGGAGCTGTGCCCGGAACTGGGCATCAGCATCCCGGTCGGCAAGGACTCCATGTCCATGCGCACGTCCTGGGAGGACGACGGTGTCAAGAAGGCCGTGGTGTCGCCGCTGTCGCTGATCGTCACCGCCTTCGCGCCCACCCCCGACGCGCGCCGCACCCTGACCCCGCAGTTGCGCACCGACCAGGGCGAGACCGACCTGATCCTGCTCGACCTGGGCGAGGGCAACAACCGCCTGGGCGGCTCGGTGCTGGCCAACTGCTACGGCGAACTGGGCGACGCCTGCCCGGACGTCGACGTGCCGCAGCGCCTGAAGGCCTTTTTCTCGGTAATCCAGGGCCTCAACCGGGACGGCCGCATCCTCGCCTATCACGACCGTTCCGACGGCGGCCTGTTCGCCACCCTGTGCGAGATGGCCTTCGCCGGCCGCACCGGCCTCGACGTCGATGTCGACGAGTTGCGCTACCACCGCCTGCGCGACGACATCATGCTCGACGTGCCGGGCGCGCCCGAGCCGCACGAACCCTATACCTCGCGCCTGTTCGGCATCCTGTTCAACGAGGAGGTGGGTGCCGTGCTGCAGGTGCGCCGTAAGGACACCAAGCATGTCCTGCAGGCCTGCCTCTCGGCCGGCCTGCGCGACGACTTCTACGTCATCGGCCACCTGAACCGCAAGGACCGCATTCGCGTCCTGCGCGAGGGCAAGCCGGTGTTCGACGAGGAACGCGACGACCTCCTGGCGGCCTGGTCCGAGACCAGCTACCGGATGCAGTCGCTGCGCGACAACCCCGACTGCGCACGGCAGGAATTCGAGGCCCAGGGCAAGGCCAGGAATCCGGGCCTGCATGCCGAGCTGAGCTTCGACCTGAACGAGGACGTGGCCGCGCCCTACGTGAAGACACGCAAGGCCAGGCCCCGCGTCGCCATCCTGCGCGAGCAGGGCGTCAACGGCGAGGTCGAAATGGCGGCGGCCTTCCACAAGGCCGGCTTCGATGCGGTCGACGTGCACATGAGCGATCTCCTGTCCGGCCGCGTCTCGCTGAAAAAATTCAAGGGCCTGGCGGCCTGCGGCGGCTTCTCCTACGGCGACGTGCTCGGCGCCGGCGGCGGCTGGGCCGCCTCGATCCTGCACAACGAGCGCGCCCGCGACGACTTCGAGGCCTTCTTCAAGCGCGACGACAGCTTCGCCCTGGGCGTCTGCAACGGCTGTCAGATGATGAGCCGGCTTGCCCCGATCATCCCGGGCGCCGAGGACTGGCCGCGCTTCGAGCGCAACCTGTCGGAGCAGTTCGAGGCCCGCTTCGTCATGGTCGAGGTGCCGGAAACGCCATCCATCCTGTTCGACGGCATGGCCGGTTCGCGCATGCCTATCGTGGTCTCCCATGGCGAGGGCCGGGCGGTATTCGCGTCGAAGGCGGCGCGCAAGCGGGCCGAGGTCTGCCTGCGCTATGTCGACAACCGCGGCCGCAAGACCGAGACCTATCCGCTCAACCCGAACGGTTCGCCCAACGGCATTACCGGCCTGACCACCGCCGATGGTCGCTTCACCATCATGATGCCGCACCCGGAACGGGTGTTCCGCGCCGTGCAGCACTCCTGGCGGCCGGACGACTGGCAGGAGGACGGCCCCTGGCTCAGGCTGTTCCGCAATGCCCGCAAGTGGGTGGGCTGAGCGACTAGCATTCATCCGCCCAGACACCCAACGCATCTCGCGCGGAAAGTCCGACAGGCTGCTATGGCAGCCGGGAGATTCGGCCTATGATCACCAATGCCGCCGGCAGGATGTGCGGTTGACGATACACACGCAAAGGGGACCCGCATGAATCTGATCGAACGCGCCAAGAACATCGTCCTGCAGCCGAAGACCGAGTGGGGGGTGATCGCCGGGGAAACGACTTCGACCGGCGATCTGTACAAGAACTATATCGCCCCGCTCGCCGCCATCGGGCCGGTTGCCTCCTTCATCGGGCTGTCTCTGATCGGCGCCAGCGTGCCTTTCCTGGGCACGATCCGGGTGCCGATCCTGTCCGGCCTGTCGATGGCCATCGTGTCCTTCGTCATGGCCCTGGTCGGCGTGTTCGTGATTGCCCTGGTGATCAACGCCCTGGCGGCCAACTTCGGCGGCGAGAAGAACCCGGCCCAGGCGCTCAAGGCCGCAACCTATTCCTTCACCCCAGCCTGGCTGGCCGGGGTGCTCAACCTGATCCCGTCGCTGGGCGTCCTGGTGTTGCTGGCGTCGTTGTACGGCATCTACCTGCTCTATCTCGGCCTGCCGGTGCTGATGA
>JBAZLW010000048.1:0-12470 GCA_041650095.1 Hydrogenophilaceae bacterium
TCTTGATAAATTGAAAAACGTCGGACATGACCGTCAATCCTTCAAATTTCTGTACGCGACTTCAGCAACAGACTGAAGCAAGCACTGGCGATAAGTTTTCGGTGTAGGCTCATATCGACCCTGTCGATGTGAAGCGCAGCGGCCGGAGCCACAAACGTCGGACATCGCATTAATCCTTCAACAGGCTGTCCAGGGTCAGCGCCTTGGATTTCACCAGCCAGAACTTGTTCACCACATCGTGGAAGTGCTCCAGCATCCAGGCCGCACGGGCGGAGCCGGTATGGCGGACATGCTGCTCCAGCTTGGCGCGCAGGAAGGCGCGGTGCTCGCTGGTCTTCTCGTCGTTGATGCGGTTGATGTCGATCAACTCGTTGTTGTAACGCTCGGCGAAATGGCCGCCCTCGTCGTAGACCAGGGCGAAACCGCCGGTCATGCCGGCGCCGAAGTTGAGGCCGGTATCGCCCAGCACGACGATGCAGCCGCCGGTCATGTATTCGCAGCAGTGGTCGCCCACCCCTTCCACCACGGCCAGGGCGCCGGAGTTGCGCACCCCGAAGCGCTCGCCGGCGATGCCCGCGGCATAGAGCGCGCCGCCGGTGGCGCCGTACAGGCAGGTGTTGCCCAGGGCGGTGGTCTTGTGCGCCTCGAAGGATGAGCCCTTGGGCGGGTAGATGACCAGACGGCCGCCGGCCATGCCCTTGCCGACGTAGTCGTTGGCGTCGCCCTCGATCTCCAGGGTCAGGCCCTTGTGGTTCCACACCCCGAAGCTCTGGCCGGCGGAACCGGTCAGCTTGATGTGCAGGCAGTCATCGGGCAGGCCGTCGGCACCGTGGGCCTTGGCGATCTCGCCGGACAGGCGGGCGCCGATCGAGCGGTTGACGTTGCGCACCGTGTATTCCAGGCGCTGCGGGGTCTTGCTCTTGATGCCCGGCAGGGCGTCCTTGACCATCTGCTCGGCCAGCTCGCCCTTGTCGAAGGACGGGTTGCGCGCCTCGACGCAGAAGCGCGGCTCGGACTCGGCGATGCTGCCCTGCGACAGGAGCATATCCAGCTTCAGGCGCTTCTGCTTGTCGGACTCGCCGCCCAGCAGTTCGAGCAGGTCGGTGCGGCCGATCAGGTCCTCGAACTTCGTGATGCCCAGCTTGGCCATCCACTCCCGTGTTTCCATGGCGATGAAGGTGAAGTAGTTCACCACCATGTCGGGCAGTCCGATGAAGTGTTCCTTGCGCAGCTTGGCATCCTGGGTGGCGACGCCGGTGGCGCAGTTGTTCAGGTGGCAGATGCGCAGGTACTTGCAGCCCAACGCGACCATGGGGCCGGTGCCGAAACCGAACGACTCGGCGCCCATGATGCCGGCCTTGATCACGTCGAGACCGGTCTTCAGGCCGCCGTCGGCCTGCACCCGCACCCGGCCGCGCAGGCCGTTGGCGCGCAGGACCTGCTGGGCCTCGGTGAGACCGAGCTCCCAGGGCGTGCCGGCGTACTTGACCGAGGTCAGCGGCGAGGCGCCGGTGCCGCCGTCGTAGCCGGAGATGGTGATCAGGTCGGCATAGGCCTTGGCGACACCGGCGGCGATGGTGCCGACGCCGGGCTCGGCCACCAGCTTGACCGAGACCAGGGCCTCCGGGTTGACCTGCTTCAAGTCGAAGATCAGCTGGGCCAGGTCCTCGATCGAATAGATATCGTGGTGCGGCGGCGGCGAGATCAGGGTGATGCCGGGCTTGGTGCAGCGCAGTTTGGCGATCAGCTCGGTGACCTTGCCGCCGGGCAGCTGGCCACCCTCGCCGGGCTTGGCGCCCTGGGCGATCTTGATCTGCAGCACCTCGGCATTGACCAGGTAGTGCGGGGTGACGCCGAAGCGGCCGGACGCCACCTGCTTGATCTTGGACATCTTGACCGTGCCGTAGCGCTTGGCGTCCTCGCCACCCTCGCCCGAGTTGGAGCGGCCGCCGATGCGGTTCATGCCCTCGGCCAGGGCCTCGTGGGCCTCGGGCGAGAGGGCGCCGAGCGACATGCCGGCGGAGTCGAAGCGCTTCAGGATGGCCGCGACCGATTCCACCTCGTCGATGCCGACCGGGGTGGTCTCCTTCAGCCGCATGAGGTCGCGGAACATGGCCACCGGCCGGGTGTTCACGATCTCGGCGTATTTCTTGTAGGTCGCGTAGTCGCCTTTCTGGACCGCTGCCTGCAGGGTCTGCACCACGTCCGGGTTGTAGGCGTGGTATTCCTCGCCGTACATGAACTTGAGCAGGCCACCGGCGGCGATCGGCTTCATCGGGTTGAAGGCGGTGCGCACCAGCTTCTTCTGGTCGACTTCGAAGTCCTCGAAGTTTGCTCCGGAAATGCGCGACACCGAGCCCTTCAGGCACATCGCCACCACGTCCTCGTGCATGCCGACCACCTCGAACAGCTGGGCGCCGCGATAGCTGGCGATGGCCGAGATGCCCATCTTGGACATGACCTTGAGCAGGCCCTTGTCGATGCCCTTGCGGTAGTTGGCCAGGGCCTTGTAGGCGGCAAGCTTGACCTCGCCGCTGCGCACCAGTTCCAGGATGCTCTGGTAGGCCAGGTAGGGATAGACGGCAGTGGCGCCGTAGCCGACCAGGCTGGCGATCTGGTGCGGGTCGCGCGCCGAGCCAGTCTCGACGACGATGTTGCAGTCGCAGCGCAGGCCGGCATCGATCAGGCCGTGGTGCACGGCGCCGGTGGCGAACAGGGCGTGGATCGGCAGCTTGGCCTTGTCGATGTTGCGGTCGGACAGCACCACCACGACCTTGCCCGAGCGGACCGCGGCGACCGCGTCGGCGGCCAGTTGCGCCAGGGCGGCCCTGAGGTCCAGGCCGGCCGGATCGTAATGCAGGTCGAGGGTCGCCGGGGCATAGGCCGGGTCGGCCTGGCCGGTGACGGCCTTGAACTTGTCGTGCGACAGCACCGGCGAGGTCACCTCCATGCGATGGGCATGGTCGGCGGTCTCCTCGAACAGGTTCCGCTCGCGGCCGAACTCGGTGTGCAGCGACATCACCACCGCCTCGCGGATCGGGTCGATCGGCGGGTTGGTCACCTGGGCGAACTGCTGGCGCAGGTAGTCGAACGGCGAACGCACCTTCTGGGACAGCACCGCCATCGGGGTGTCGTCGCCCATCGAGCCGGTCGCCTCCTGGCCGTCCTCGGCCAGCACGCGGATGACCTGGTCCAGCTCCTCGAAGCTGACGTTGAACAGCTTCTGGTGGGTCAGCACGGAGGCCGTGTCCATCACCGGCGCCTCGGCATCCTGCTCGACGCCGAGCTCGATACGCTGGGCACCCTGCTTGAGCCAGTCGCGATAAGGCTGGCGGCCCTTGAGCTCGTTGTCGATGTCTTCCGGCAGCAGGAAACGGCCGGTCTCCAGGTCGGCGGCGACCATCTGGCCGGGCCGCACGCGGCCCTTGGCGACGATGTTCTCGGGCCCGCCATAGTCCCACACGCCGACTTCCGAGGCGATGGTGACGTAGCGGTCCTTGGTGATCACGTAGCGGGCCGGACGCAGGCCGTTGCGGTCGAGCAGACAGACACCATAGCGGCCGTCGGTCATGACGATGCCGGCGGGGCCGTCCCAGGGCTCCATGTGCATGGAGTTGTATTCGTAGAAGGCCCGCAGGTCCGGGTCCATGTTGGTGACGTTCTGCCAGGCCGGCGGCACCATCATGCGCATGGAACGGAACAGGCCGGCGCCACCCATGACCAGGCCTTCGAGCATGTTGTCGAAGGACATCGAGTCGGAACCGCGGCTGCCGACCATGGGCCGGACATCGTCCATGTTCGGGATCAGGGGCGACTCGAACTTGCGCTCGCGGGCACGCGACCAGTTGCGGTTGCCGGCCAGGGTGTTGATCTCGCCGTTGTGGGCCAGGTAGCGGAACGGCTGGGCCAGGCGCCACTCGGGCCAGGTGTTGGTCGAGAAGCGCTGGTGGAACACCGCCAGGGCGGAGGCGAAGCGCTCGTCGTTGAGGTCGGGATAGAACACCGGCAGGTAGGCCGGCATCACCAGGCCCTTGTAGGAGATCACCCGGCCGGACAGGGTCGGCATGTAGAAGGTGGCGTCGTCGTCCTGGACCGCCTTTTCCACCTTGCGCCGGGCGATGTAGAGCTTGCGCTCGAAGATCTCGGCGTCGATGGCCTCGGGGCAGTTGACGAACAGCTGTTCGATCACCGGCAGGCTCTTGAGGGCGTACTCGCCCAGGGCGCTGTTGTCGGTGGGCACCTTGCGGAAACCGGCGACCGCCAGACCCTGGCCGGTCAGCTCGGCGACCAGGAGGTCGCGGGCGCGCTGGGCCTTGGCGGCATCCTGGCTCAGGAACACCAGGCCGGCGGCGTAGCGCTCGGTCAGGCTGAAGCCGGCCTCGGCCGCGACGGTGCGCAGGAAGGCATCGGGCTTCTTGAACAGCAGGCCGCAACCGTCGCCGGACTTGCCGTCGGCGGCCACCGCGCCGCGGTGGGTCATGCAGGCCAGCGAGGCAATGGCGGTCTGCACCAGCTTGTGGGTCGCCTGGTCGTCCAGTTGCGCGATGAGGCCGAAGCCGCAGCTATCCTGTTCGAAATCAGGGCTGTAGAGCGTGCCGCCAAGGCGGCTTTGTCGATCGTCCATTTTTTCTGACCGCCGAGGACCAACGTCCGGGTAAAAGGGCGGGAATTCTAGCGCGTTCAAGGGTTTGCCGCCAACTGAAGTCTTGCGGCACCGATTGCGTTAGCCTAGACTAGTCTAACCATAATAAAGGACTGAAATCATGCAAACGGTCAGCCTGTTCGACGCCAAGACCCACCTTTCGCGCCTGATCGACCAGATCGCCTCGGGTACCGAGGAGGAAATCGTGATCTCCCGTAATGGCAAACCCGTGGCGCGCGTCTTGCCGATCCGAGCCGACGTTTCCCGCCGGATCGGCCTGGCGTGTGGAGAATTCGAGGTACCCGACGATATCGACCGCCACAATGCCGAGGTGGCCGCGCTGTTCCAGGGCCAACCATGAACCTGCTGCTGGACACCCAGATTGCGCTTTGGGCGCTGACCAACTCGGAGCGGCTGGGAGCACCGGCACGGGCACTGATCGAAGATCCGTCTAATGAAATCTTCGTCAGCACGGCCTCAGTCTGGGAGATCGCCATCAAGCACGCGCTTGGCCGCGGCGACATGCCGATCACCGGCAACCGTGCCGCCGTCCTGTTCGCGGAGTCCGGCTACCGGGAGCTGGCGATCACCTGGCGCCACGCGGCAGCTGTCGATACCCTGCCCGCCATCCACGGCGACCCGTTCGACCGCATCCTGATCGCCCAGGCCCAGACCGAGCCGATGCGCCTGCTCTCCCGCGATGCCACGGTCGCGGCCTATGGAGGGGTGGTCTTGGTGGTTTGATCACTCTCCCACCCGCCCTCGCAAGAGGGCAGGTAGATGAGGTGTCAGGCCGCGGCGGCCAGGGCCTGTTCCAGATCGGCCAGGATGTCGTCGATATGCTCGATGCCGATCGACAGGCGCACCATGTCTTCCGAGACACCGGCCTTCTTCATTTCTTCCGGGCCGAGCTGGCGGTGCGTGGTCGAGGCCGGGTGACAGGCCAGCGACTTGGCGTCGCCGATGTTGACCAGCCGTACCACCAGATTCAACGCGTCGATGAAGCGCGCACCGGCGGCCGCACCGCCCTCGATGCCGAACGACAGGATGCCGGAGGCGCGGCCGCCCATGTACTTGTCAACCAGCGGCCTACTTTCATGGTCGATCAGGCCGGCATAATTGACCCACTTGATCAGGTGATGGCCATGCAGGTACTCGGCCACCTTGAGGGTGTTCTTGCAGATCCGGTCCATGCGCAGGGGCAGGGTCTCCAGTCCCTGCAGGATCAGGAAGCTATTGAACGGCGAGATCGCCGCGCCCATGTTGCGTAGCGGCACCACCCGGGCCCGGCCGATGTAGGCCGCCGCCCCGAGTGCTTCTGTGTAGACCACGCCGTGGTAGGACACGTCGGGCTCGTTCAGGCGCCGGAAGCGGGCCTTGTGCTCGGCCCAGGGGAACTTGCCGGAGTCGACGATGATGCCGCCGATGGAGTTGCCGTGGCCACCCATATACTTGGTCAGGGCATGCACGACGATGTCGGCGCCGTGCTCGAACGGCCGGCACAGTACCGGGGTCGGCACCGTATTGTCGACGATGAGCGGTATGCCGTGGCGATGGGCGATCTCGGCCAGGGCGCCGATGTCGACCACGTTGCCGAGCGGGTTGCCGATCGATTCGCAGTAGACCGCCTTGGTCTTGTCGTCGATCAGCCGCTCGAAGCTGACCGGATCGCGATGGTCGGCGAAGCGGGCCTGGATGCCATACTGCGGCAGGGTGTGGGCGAACAGGTTGTAGGTGCCGCCGTACAGGGTGCCGCTGGTGACGATGTTGTCGCCCGCCTCGGCGATGGTCTGGATGGCATAGGTGATGGCCGCCATGCCCGAGGCCACGGCCAGGGCGCCGATGCCGCCCTCCATGGCTGCGACCCGCTTCTCCAGCACGTCGGTGGTCGGGTTCATGATCCGGGTGTAGATGTTGCCCTGGACCTTGAGGTCGAACAGGTCGGCGCCGTGCTGGGTGCTGTCGAAGGCGTAGGACGTGGTCTGGTAGATCGGCACCGCCACCGATTTGGTGGTGGGCTCGGGGCTGTAGCCGGCGTGGACGGCCAGGGTTTCAATCTTCATTTATTGTGTCTCCTCCATAAAGGAAGGCCGATTATTGCCCTTCAGGGCCCGTCCTGTCATTGAGCGGGATCACTCCCGCCGGCACAGCCCGCGCATTTCGCACCAGCGGCAGGTCTCCGGGGCGCCGTGGGCAGGCAGCGGCGCCCCGGCCGCGACGGCAGACAGCGTGGCCGTCAGCCTTGCCGCCTCGTCGGCAACCGCCTCCGCCAGCGGCCGTTGCATTTCGACAACATCGACCTTGTCGTCGTCCAGGGCCACCAGGCCCGCCTGCGCCGCCCCGGTGAGCAGGCCATAGAAAGGCAACTGCACATCCTCACCCGGTACCTTCAGTTTGTTTCTCAGCACCGTGCGGGTCTGGGTCTTGTAATCGAGCACCGCCAGCCCATCCGGTCCGGCATCGAGGCGGTCGAGCCGGCCATGCAGGGTGACCGTCCGACCATCCGACAATACCAGTTCGCGCTCGAAGACCGTTTCCGCCGCCTGCCAGTGGCTGCCTGCCGCCTCGCGTGCCAGGGCCCAGTCCAGATAGCCGGGGACGTGCTTCTCCCAGCGTCCCCGCCAGGCCCTGGCCAGGTAGTCGTCCCGCTCGCGGGCTCGGAAGGCCTCGGTGCCGATCCTGACCAGTTCGGCCGTCAACTGCGCCAACGGCAATTCCGCCAGGACCGGATGCTCGCTGTGGAAGCGCCGGAGTATCTGGTGTACCCGTTCGCCGTAATCGGCCTTTTCCATCTGCTCGGCGACCTCGTCGCCCTCGCCCAGGCCGAGGCCATGACGGGCGAAGAAACGATATGGACAGTCCACCAGGGTCTGCCAGCCGCTCGCCGACAGCCGCGCCGGGAGACCAGCCAGCCGGGGTACGGCCTGGTGCGCCTCGGGGGAAACGGCGGGGCCGATGGAATGCGGCAGGCATGCCACCGCCAGGTCATTGCCGTAGGCCAGGCGGTGAAACACCGCCAGTCGGTCCAGCCAGGGGCTCCTCGGGTTGGGCTCGGCGCCCTGCCGGGACTGCCAGGCGATCAGGGCGCAATCGGCTCGACTGAGTACGTCGATCAGGTCGGCCAGGGTCTCGTCGCGGCGCTGGCGCTGGCCGGGCAGGCCCAGTTGCAGGCGCACCGCGTCGCTGAACAGGTCGTCGCCGCCGGCCGGCGGCAGGTGAGCGGCGTCGGCACCGAGCACCACCACGGCCTCGAAATCGCGCAGCCGGGCTGCCGCCAGGTGGGTCAGGCGAATCGGGCTTTCGATCTCGTCGGCGACGAAGGTGGCGCGGTCCAGTTGCAGGTTGAGCCAGGCGCGCCAGCGTGCCAGGGTATAGGCCGTCCGGTCGCCCGCCAGTTCAGCGGCCAGGCGATGCAGCAGATCGAGCAACTGGCGGCCGGCCGGGTCGGCCGCCATGGCGGCCGTCGCGCCGACCTCGTCCAGGGACAGGAACAGGGTGGCCAGCCAGCCAGCCAGCGTTTTTCGAGCGCCTTTCCGGAACAGCTGTGCCGCTCGGCTCAGGCGTTCGAGCATCGGCAGCGCTTCGCTCGACTCATTGGCGGCCAGGGACAGAAAGCGGTCCAGGCCGGCGACCACGCCGTGCCTGCCGGCCAGCCGCTCCAGTCCGGCGACTGCCTCCAGGCGCGGGCCAGCCGGGAGGTCGACGAACACGAAGGGCGATTTCAGCAGATCGAGCAGGTCGCGGTGATAAAAGCCGTCCTGGAGCAGGGCAAACCAGCGGTCGATGACATGGCTGACCGTCGCGGTGGCGAAGGTCCATCCGGTCTCGTCCTGCATCAATATATGGTCGCGTTCGAGCACCGCGCGCAGACGCCGGGCCGCCAGCCGGTCGAGTGCGATGACGGCGATGTCACGCCGGCCCTCGGCCAGCCAGGCGCGAATCTGCGCCGCCACCGAGCGGGCCTGGCTTTCCAGGTCGGGCGTGCCGAGCAGTTCCAGCGCAAGCGGGCTTTCCAACCGCGTCGCCGGCCAGCCACGGGCCCGTTCAAGCAGGGAACCCGCTTCCGGCCCAGGGCGCCAGACCGCATCGAGCAGCGCGCGCCGATCCGGCCAGGGTTCGGCCACGGGCAGGTCGACCAGACCCAGCCGCTCCCGGCATTCGGTCAGGAAGTGCTGCTCCATCCGGCTCAGGCCGGACAGGCCCAGGCTGTAGACCGGGCCCGCTGCCTGTTCGCGCCAGCGGGCGAGACCAAGGGCGTAGCCGCCCCGGCTGCCCGGCCCGATGCCGTGGAAGGCGCGCCAGAGCTCAAACACCAGCCGGGCCTCGCGCTCCATCGGGGCATTGAGACTGCGCCGCGCCGCCTGTTCGATCTGGCGGGCGAATCCGCCGTATTCGGCGGGCGGCACCAGCGTGGCGTCGTCCAGTTCGTGCAACAGGTCCAGCATCGCCTGGGCCAGGGGCCACAATGCCGAGTCGTCGAGCCAGTCCCGGCCGGCCAGGAAACCATACAGCGAGGCCAGGCGCTGGCTGTCGGTTTGCACTCCGGCGCCGGTGCCGGCCGCGGCCGCCAGCGCGGGCAAGGTGGTCAGGCGGGGCGGCAGGAAGACCGGGACGCCGGCTTCGCGGCGCAAGGCGGCAAGAAACGCCGGCACCACATGGTGGTGGGGAACCAGGATGGTGAGCGCCGACAGATCGGGCATGTGATGTCCCTGCTCGGCAAGAAGGACACGGGCGGCGGCGGCGAATGTGGCGGTCATGGCCCATTGTAGGGCGCGGCCAGGAACGGGAAAACGACAGGCAAAAAAAACCCCGGTTACTGGCCGGGGCTAAGAGAGGAGGAGGATGTCAGCCGCGCCGGGCAAGCACGCGACCAACCATCCCTGCCCTGGTACCAGATGGCTCGAGCGCCAAGGCAGGATACGACATGAAACGCGCTTCGCTGCCACGCAACCGTGGATCGCCGCTAACACACATTTCAGACCGGAATGTATGAATATTAGACATGACTGTCAATAGGGTCATTTGCTCATTATCAAGGCACCTCGTCGGTTGTGTGTGACATCTGCCACACCGACCAAGACGACACAGCGCCAATCGCAGGGAGAGCCGCATTCGGCTGTTGAATGGGGCGCCTCTGGTTGCGCCGGGTCAATCCATATAGGCAATGGCTTCACCGCCCGGATTGGGCAAACCCGCCACCCGCCACAGGCTCCTGCAGCTGCCGAACAGCTTGTGCGCCTTGTGCCGGTCCAGGCCGGTGGCGCGGCAGATCAAGCGCATCACCGGGAACGAGCCATGGAGAAAATACTTGTCCCGCACATGGCCGATGATTTCCCAATGCTTTTCCGTCAGGGTCGGGATGCCATCGACCTGGGCAATCTGTTCGGCAAGCTGGCGATCCCACATTCCGGGATCGGCAAGGAAATTATCCTGGTCGAACCAGTCCGCCGGTGGCATCCGGACTTCATACTCGATGATCTGGCTGCTGGCATTCATGATCGCCTCCAATCCGCACTACAGCGTGCGCAGGAAATGTTGCCGGTCAGAACCGTTGCCCTGCCCCGGTCCACCGGTGCTTCAATCCGCCGGGCCAGCAGGCTCAAGAAAACAACCCGCTCTTGGTCTCGGCTATCGGCCGGGCATGTGCCTCGGGCATCCTGTCCAGACCCGCTTCGCTTGCCATCGACTGCAAATGTTTACGGTTCAGCTCAAGGAAACGCGGCGTGGGTCCCGCATCGCCATATACGGGGTTGCCCTCCTCGTCCTCGGCCACCACCTGATTGCCCTGTATGTACGGCATGGCCGTTTCCAGTTCGTCGAGCGCCGCCGCGAGCAATTCGGAAATCAGTTCGGTCTCGCTCCGGCGCGGATACATTTCCGCCAATGCGGCGATCCGGGCCGCATCCTGCAAGGTAAGGCGCATGCGGTATTCGCGGCTGGTCAGGCGGCCGCCGGCGGAGTCTTCCCATTGCTTGATCAGATTGACGATATTGGTCATGTCACCTCCAGATGGACGAGTCGCAGGCGCCGACGGGGCGCGACCAAGGAAGAACGAACATCGGCTAGGTCCCGGCCTTTGCCCGCGGCCCGACCTGGGGAGCGTTAATTACATTGAGAACGGCCTGCCTGGGATTCCAAAAAATCGCCCAGCCGACTTGCTGGTCCTTGACCACCTCCGGATGGTCCCTCAGGAATTGGTCCATGAATTCCATGAACTCCCCCCTGGGAAAATCGGTTCTTTTCATTCTGGCCTCCTGCCATTCCGGTGCACGCTTAGAACTCGTTTATAGATCAATACCAGACTATTTCAATCAAGAAATGTGACGGTAAACCATTAAGCCAGCTTGGCTTGACCATGCATATATATTGATCTAATCAGTATTGTATTAGTCCTATTTACACACACCCGGAGACACCATGCTGAAGATCGCGAAACTGACCGACTACGCCACCGGACTCATGGTCCAGTTGAGCCAGAGCCCGCAACGCAGGGTGAGCGCGCAGCAACTGGCCACCGAACTGGGGCTCCCGAAAGCCACCGTCGCCGGCCTGCTGAAGAAGCTCGGCCGGGCCGGACTGGTCGCCAGCACCCGCGGCGCCGGCGGCGGCTACAGCCTGACCCGGGAACCACGCGCCATCGCCCTGACCGACGTCATCACGGCCATCGAAGGCCCGCTGGCGCTGACCGAATGCGCCCTGGCCGACGGCCGCTGCAGCCTGGAAAAGGACTGCGCCACCCGGCCGCACTGGCGGTCGATCAACCAGGCAGTGCAGGCGACCCTGGCGCTGATGAACCTGGCCGACATGACCCGGCCGCCGGCCAGACTGAGGAGGATGGACAATGGGTAACAACGACCTGCAACGCCATATCGAGACACCGTATCGCTGGGGCTTCGTCACCGACATCGAACAGGAGACGATGGCCATGGGTCTGGACGAGGGCGTCATCCGCCACATCTCGGCCCGCAAGGACGAACCCGCCTTCATGCTGGACTGGCGGCTTGAGGCCTACCGGCACTGGCTGACCCTCAAGGAGCCCGCCTGGGCCACGGTCAGCTACCCGCCGATCGATTACCAGGCCATCCGCTATTTCGCCGCGCCCAAGGCCGGCAACCGACCCGGCAGCCTGGCCGAGGTCGATCCCAAATTGCTCGCCACCTACGAAAAGCTGGGCATTCCGCTCAAGGAGCGCGAGGCCCTGGCCGGGGTCGCGGTCGACGCGGTGTTCGATTCGGTCTCCGTGGCAACCACCTTCAAGGACAAGTTGGAGGCGCTGGGCATCATCTTCTGCCCATTCTCGGAGGCCGTGCGCCGGCATCCCGATCTGGTCCGCCAGTATCTCGGCTCGGTGGTGCCCCATACCGACAATTTCTTCGCCGCCCTGAACGCGGCGGTGTTTTCCGACGGCACCTTCGTCTACGTGCCGAAAGGGGTGCACTGCCCGATGGAGCTGTCGACCTACTTCCGCATCAACGCGCGCGACACCGGCCAGTTCGAGCGCACCCTGATCATCGCCGACGAGGGCAGCTACGTCAGCTATCTGGAAGGCTGCACGGCGCCGCAGCGCGATGAGAACCAGCTCCACGCCGCGGTGGTCGAGCTGATCGCCCTGAAGGATGCCCGGATCAAGTATGCCACGGTGCAGAACTGGTACCCGGGCGACGCCGAGGGCCGCGGCGGCATCTACAACTTCGTCACCAAGCGCGGCGACTGCCGGGGCGACGACTCGCACATCTCCTGGACCCAGGTCGAGACCGGCTCGGCGATCACCTGGAAGTACCCGAGCTGCATACTGCGCGGCGACAACTCGGTCGGCGAGTTCTACTCG
>JBAZLW010000049.1:0-12387 GCA_041650095.1 Hydrogenophilaceae bacterium
GCGGCGCTTGGCTGGATGGCGAGCGCCTGCCGCTCAAGACGGCGCCGGAACGGCTCGACCGCTGCATCGCCGGGGTCGATTTCAAGCGCATCCCGCGCGCCCTGGCCGGCCGCCTGGCGGCCGAGCACCCCTACAGTTCGCAGCGCAACCTGGGCGCCAGCACCCTGGATTGGTGCTACCTGGCCGCCGGTCGTTTCCACATCTACCTGCACGGCGGCCAGAAACTATGGGACTACGCCGCTGGGGCCCTGATCCTGGAGGAGTCGGGCGGCCGAGTCAGCCGGCTGGACGGTGGCGAATTCTGGTCCGGCGACCCCTGGACCCGGTCCGTTGTGGCGGCCCGGACCGAGACCCTGCACGCGCAATGGCAGGCCTGGCTGGCGCCCTAGTGTCTAATTATTTCAATGGTCTCTGATTCCCCCTATCAAATATCGGGTCAATAAACAAGACAACTTCATTTATAAAAACATTTTAATTTTGCCCCGGCAGGCCGCACAAAGCCCTGAAACTCAAGGAAACCCGGCCGATTTGCGGTCGCGGCGCTGGCATCGTCGGGGTCGCTCATGTTGCTCTGCCCACTTCCACTACGACATAATCACAAGCCTTGTGTCCGAATTGGGCCTACAGGTTTTATTGTCTTTCGAGGAAACAACAACTATGGCAACCCGTACCGACCTCGCAAACGCCATCCGCGCCCTTTCCATGGATGCCGTCGAAAAGGCCAAATCCGGCCACCCTGGTGCCCCCATGGGCATGGCGGAAATCTCCGAAGTGGTGTGGAACCACCACCTGCGCCACAACCCGGCCAACCCCAAGTGGCCGGACCGCGACCGTTTCGTGCTGTCGAACGGCCATGGTTCCATGCTGATCTATTCCCTGCTGCACCTGACCGGCTATGACGTCACCATCGACGACATCAAGAACTTCCGTCAGCTGCATTCCCGCACCCCGGGCCACCCCGAGTACGGCTATACCGCCGGCGTCGAGACCACCACCGGCCCGCTCGGCCAGGGCATCACCAACGCGGTCGGCATGGCGCTGGCCGAGAAGCTGCTGGCGCACGAATTCAACAAGCCCGGCCATGACATCGTCAACCACCACACCTATGTCTTCATGGGCGACGGCTGCATGATGGAAGGCATCTCCCACGAGGCCTGCGCGCTGGCCGGCACCTGGGGCCTGGGCAAGCTGATCGCCTTCTGGGACGACAACGGCATCTCCATCGACGGCCACGTCGAAGGCTGGTTCACCGACGACACCCCGAAGCGTTTCGAGGCTTACGGCTGGCACGTCGTCCGCGATGTCGATGGCCACAGTTTCGAGGCCGTTGAGGCCGCCGTCCAGGAAGCCAAGAAGAACACCGACAAGCCGACCCTGGTCTGCTGCAAGACCATCATCGGCAAGGGCTCGCCCAACAAGGAAGGCACCCACGACGTGCACGGCGCCGCGCTCGGCCATGCCGAAGTGGAAGCCACTCGCAAGCACATCGGCTGGGAGCACGATGCCTTCGTGGTGCCCAAGGATGTCTACGAGGGCTGGGACGCCAAGACCAAGGGCGAAGGCCTGGAAAAGCTGTGGAACAACAAGTTCGCCGAGTACGCCCAGGCCTTCCCGGCCGAGGCTGCCGAGTTCACCCGCCGCATGGCCGGTGACCTGCCCGCCGATTGGGCCGACCGCGTCGCCGCCGCGATCAAGCTGACCGCCGACAAGGCCGAGACCGTGGCCACCCGCAAGGCCAGCCAGCTGGCCATCGAGCGCCTGGTGTCGACCCTGCCCGAGCGCGTCGGCGGTTCCGCCGACCTGACCGGTTCCAACCTGACCAACTGGCCCGGCTGCCACCCCCTGCACCGCAACCCGGGCGGCAACTACATCTCCTACGGTGTGCGCGAGTTCGGTATGAGCCACATCATGAACGGCATGGCGCTGCACGGCGGCCTGTTCCCGTTCGGCGGCACCTTCCTGATGTTCTCGGAATACGCCCGCAACGCCCTGCGCATGTCCGCCCTGATGAAGCAGCGCGTGGTCTACGTGTTCACCCACGACTCCATCGGTCTGGGCGAGGACGGCCCGACCCACCAGCCGGTCGAGCAGACCGCCACCCTGCGGATGATCCCGAACATGAGCGTCTGGCGTCCGTGCGACACCATGGAGACCATGGTCTCCTGGGCCGCCAGCGTCGAGAAGAAGGATGGTCCGAGCTGCCTGATCCTGTCGCGTCAGAACCTGCCCTACGTGGCCCGGACCGATGCCCAGGTCGCCGACATCCGCAAGGGCGGCTACGTGCTGTCCGATGCCGCCGACGCCAAGGTGGTGCTGATCGCCACCGGTTCCGAGGTCGAGCTGGCCATGAAGGCGCAGGAAGCCCTCAAGGCCGAAGGCATCGCCGCCCGCGTGGTCTCCATGCCCTGCACCAATGTCTTCGACAAGCAGGACCAGGCCTACAAGGACAGCGTCATGCTGCCCACCGTGCACAAGGTCGCCATCGAGGCCGGCGTCACCGACGGCTGGTGGAAGTACGTCGGCCTGCGCGGCGCCGTGATCGGCTTGGACCGTTTCGGCGAGTCCGCCCCGGCCCCGCTGCTGTTCAAGGAATTCGGCTTCACGGTCGAGAACGTGGTCGCCAAGATCAAGGCCATTCTCTAACCCGATTACAGACCCATTCAAACAAGGAGAAATATATGACTATCAAAGTCGGTATCAACGGTTTCGGCCGCATCGGTCGCATGGTCTTCCGCGCTGTCGCGAAGGATTTCAAGGACATCGAGATCGTCGCCATCAACGACCTGCTCGCCCCTGACTACCTGGCCTACATGCTGAAGTACGACTCCGTGCATGGCCGCTTCAACGGCGACATCAAGGTCGACGGCGGCAACATGATCGTCAACGGCAAGACCATCCGCCTGACCGCCGAGCGCGATCCGGCCAACCTGAAGTGGAACGAAGTCGGCGCCGACATCGTCATCGACTGCACCGGTTTCTTCCTGACCACCGAGTCCTGCCAGGCCCACATCGCCGCCGGCGCCAAGAAGGTGGTCCAGTCCGCCCCGGCCAAGGACGACACCCCGATGTTCGTGTACGGCGTCAACCACGCCACCTACGCCGGCCAGGCCATCGTCTCCGCCGCGTCCTGCACCACCAACTGCCTGGCTCCCGTGGCCAAGGTGCTGAACGACAACTGGGGCATCAAGCGCGGCCTGATGACCACCGTGCACGCCGCCACGGCGACCCAGAAGACCGTCGACGGCCCGTCCATGAAGGACTGGCGTGGTGGTCGCGGCATCCTGGAAAACATCATTCCCTCCTCCACCGGCGCCGCCAAGGCCGTCGGCAAGGTCCTGCCCGAGCTGAACAAGAAGCTCACCGGCATGGCCTTCCGCGTCCCCACCTCCGACGTCTCCGTGGTCGACCTGACCGTCGAGCTGAACAAGGAAGCCGCCTACGCCGACATCTGCGCCGCCATGAAGGCCGCCTCCGAAGGCGCCATGAAGGGCACCCTGGGCTACACCGACGAGAAGGTGGTCTCCACCGACTTCGTGGGTAACTCCGCGCCTTCCACCTTCGACGCCGAAGCCGGCATCGCCCTGGACGGCACCTTCGTCAAGGTCGTGGCCTGGTACGACAACGAGTATGGCTACACCTGCAACATGCTCCGTCTGGTCGAGCACGTCGCCAAGTAATCAAGTTGCAAGGGGCAAGATTCAAGATACAAGGGTTTCCTTGTATCTTGTCCCTTGTCCCTTGTCCCTTGTGTCTCAAACTCGTGAGCCGTAAGGCCTGAGCCCACTCAGCCCTTACCACTTACTCTCCAAGGAGCAACCCTATGGCCAAATTCCTCCGCATGACTGATCTCGACCTCAAGGGCAAGCGCGTCTTCATCCGCGCCGACCTGAACGTGCCCGTCAAGGAAGGCAAGGTCACCTCCGACGCCCGCATCACCGCCTCCATGCCTACCATCGAGCACGCCCTCAAGGCTGGCGCCAAGGTCATGGTCACCTCCCACCTGGGTCGCCCGACCGAAGGCGAGTGGACCCCCGAAGTCTCCCTGGCCCCGGTCGCCGAGGTCATGTCCGCCAAGCTGGGCAAGCCGGTGCGCCTGATCAAGGACTGGGTCGACGGCGGCTTCGACGTCGCCGAGGGCGAGGTCGTCCTGCTGGAAAACTGCCGGGTCAACAAGGGCGAGAAAAAGAACGTCGAAGACACCGCGAAGAAGTACGCCGCCCTGTGTGACGTCTTCGTCATGGACGCCTTCGGCACCGCCCACCGCGCCGAGGCCTCGACCTACGGTATCGCCCAGTTCGCCCCCACCGCCTGTGCCGGCAAGCTGGTTTCCGAGGAGCTGGAAGCCCTCGACAAGGCCCTGGCCAACCCGGCCCGGCCGATGGTCGCCATCGTCGGCGGCTCCAAGGTCTCGACCAAGCTGACCGTGCTGGAAGCCCTGTCCGAGAAGTGCGAGCAACTGGTGGTCGGCGGCGGTATCGCCAACACCTTCCTGGCCGCCACCGGCAAGAACGTCGGCAAGTCGCTCTGCGAGGCCGACCTGATCCCGACCGCCCAGGCCCTGATCACCAAGATGACCGCCCGTGGCGCCACCATCCCCATCGCCGTCGACGTGGTCTGCGGCAAGCAGTTCGACGCCAACGAGCCGGCCGTGGCCAAGGCCGCCGACCAGGTGGCCGACGACGACATGATCTTCGACATCGGTCCCAAGTCCGCCCAGGAACTGGTCGACATCATCATGAAGGCCGGCACCGTGGTGTGGAACGGTCCGGTCGGCGTGTTCGAATTCGACCAGTTCGGCGAAGGCACCAAGGCCATCGCCATGGCCATCGCCAACACCAAGGCCTTCACCCTGGCCGGCGGCGGCGACACCATTGCCGCCATCCAGAAATACGACATCTACGACAAGGTGTCCTACATCTCCACCGCCGGTGGTGCGTTCCTGGAATACCTCGAGGGCAAGGTACTGCCTGCCGTGGATATCCTGGAAAAACGGGCGGCCGGCTAATAGGTAGGAGCGCCGCTGGCGGCGCGATCCGCCTGATCGGCCCGCCAGCGGGCCTCCTACATGGAAATGAATATGCTACGTAGAACCAAAATCGTCGCCACCCTGGGCCCGGCCTGTTCCGATCCCAAGGTTCTGGACAAAATGATCGAGGCGGGCGTCGATGTGGTCCGCCTCAACTTCTCCCACGGCACGCCGGAAGAGCACATCCAGCGCGCCGAACTGGTCCGTTCCCTGGCCAAGACGCGCGGCCGCGCCATCGGCGTGCTGGTCGACCTGCAAGGCCCCAAGATCCGCATCGGCAAGTTCAAGGACGGCAAGATCACCCTGGCTGCGGGCGACCCCTTCATGCTCGACGTCGACTGCGAAATGGGCGACCAGACCCGGGTCGGCCTCGACTACAAGGACCTGGTCTATGATGTCTCGCGCGGTGCCACGCTGTTGCTTGACGACGGCCGCATCGAGATGTGGGTCGAGGAGGTCAAGGACGGCGTCATCACCTGCAAGGTGGTCCAGGGCGGCGTGCTGTCCAACAACAAGGGCATCAACCGCAAGGGCGGCGGCCTGTCCGCCTCCGCGTTGACCGACAAGGATATCGAGGACATCAAGACCGCCGCGTTGCTCAAGGCGGACTACCTGGCGGTGTCCTTCCCGCGCTCCGCCGCCGACGTGCAGCAGGCGCGCGAGATCCTGCAGGCCCACGGCGGCAAGGCCTGGATCGTATCCAAGATCGAACGCGCCGAGGCGATCGAGGCGCTCGACTCCATCCTGAACGCCTCCGACGCCATCATGGTGGCGCGCGGCGACCTCGGCGTGGAAGTCGGCGACGCCGCCGTGCCGGCCCTGCAGAAGCGCATGATCCGGATGGCGCGCGAGAAGAACAAGATCGCCATCACCGCCACCCAGATGATGGAGTCGATGATCTCCAGCCCGATCCCGACCCGCGCCGAGGTCTCCGACGTCGCCAACGCGGTGCTCGACGGCACCGACGCGGTGATGCTGTCGGCGGAAACCGCCGCCGGCCAGTACCCGGTCGAGGCGATCGCGGCGATGAACCGGGTCTGCGTCGAGGCCGAAAAAGAGATCGAGGCACCGCAGTTCGGCTTCAAGCATGGCGATATCCTGCGCGTCGACGAGGCCATCGCCAAATCGGCCGCCTTCACCGCCATGCACCTCAACGTCAAGGCCATCGCCGCCATGACCCAGTCCGGCTCGACCGCGCTCTGGATATCGCGCATCAGCACCCACGTGCCGATCTACGCCCTCACTCCCGAGGTGGAGACCCGGCGCAAGGTCACCCTGTACCGGGGCGTCTACCCGGTCAACTTCAAACCCTCCAGCCACGACCGCGACCAGCTCCTGGCCGAGGCGGAAGACGAACTCCGCCGCCGCGGCGCGGTGCGCAACGGCGACCTGATCCTGCTCACCATCGGCGAGCCCATCGGCCGCTCGGGGGGCACCAACACCATGAAGATCGTTCGTGTTGGCGAACGTAAAAAGTCTTAACCAAAAGGAGAGTCCAAGATGGCACTAATTTCCCTGCGTCAACTGCTCGATCACGCCGCCGAGCATGGCTATGGCCTGCCCGCCTTCAACGTCAACAACATGGAACAGGTCCAGGCCATCATGCAGGCCGCCGCCGCCACCGACAGCCCGGTCATCCTGCAAGGTTCCGCCGGTGCCCGCTCCTATGCCGGCGAGCCCTTCCTGCGCCACCTGATCCTGGCCGCCATCGAGATGTATCCGCAGATCCCGGTGTGCATGCACCAGGACCACGGCGCCTCCCCCGACGTCTGCTTCCGCTCCATCCAGTCCGGCTTCTCGTCGGTGATGATGGACGGCTCCCTGATGGCCGACGCCAAGACCCCGTCCAGCTACGAATACAACGTCAACACCACCGCCCACGTGGTCGAACTGGCCCATGCCTGCGGCGTCTCCGTCGAAGGCGAACTGGGCTGCCTGGGTTCCCTGGAAACCGGCAAGATGGGTGAGGAAGACGGCCACGGCGCCGAAGGCGTGCTCGACCATTCCGCCCTGCTGACCGACCCCAACGAGGCCGCCGACTTCGTCGCCAAGACCAAGGTCGACGCCCTGGCCATCGCCATCGGCACCAGCCACGGCGCCTACAAGTTCACCCAGAAGCCCACCGGCAAGGTGCTGCGCATCGACCGCGTCAAGGAAATCCACGAGCGCATCCCCAACGTCCACCTGGTCATGCACGGCTCCTCCTCGGTGCCGGAAGACTGGCTCGCCATCATCAACAGCTTCGGCGGCGACATGGGCCAGACCTACGGCGTGCCGGTGTCCGAGATCGTCGAAGGCATCAAGAACGGCGTCCGCAAGGTCAACATCGACACCGACCTGCGCATGGCCTCCACCGGCGCCATCCGCAAGCACCTGGCCGAGAACAAGGCCAACTTCGACCCGCGCAAGTTCTTCAAGGAAGCCACCAAGGCCATGAGCGGCATTTGTAAGGACCGCTACCAGGCCTTCGGTTCCGCCGGCATGGCCAGCAAGATCGGCAAGGTCTACAACTTGGACGAGATGCATCAGCGCTACGCCACCGGCGAGCTCGACCCCAAGGTCAACTGATCGATTCTTGAGTCAATCAGGAAGGGCGGCTTAGGCCGCCCTTTTTGTTTGGGGCGTGGGACAGGGAGGGCTACAGCGCCAATGTTGAGCTTGAGGGGCGCGGAGCCGCGCTTTCCGGCGGAGCGGAGCTCTCGAAGCGTTTGCTAGGTATTTTCAGTGAGCTTCTTTGGAGTGAAGGCCGGAAACAATACGCCTTCCTGTGTAATTAGTAATGCTGGCCACTCCACACTGCGCACGTAATAGATTTCTGCTTTGTAGTCACCTTCGGCTGGCTCCCAGCAATTCGGGGTAAATTCGAATTGCCATGCCTGTTGGGATTCATTTCGAACTGTTGCCACATAGTGATCGAATGCAGTTGGATCTCTTGTGATGGCTATAGATACACTGCCTTTAGAACGCCTTCCATTGTGAATGGCAGTAATGGCATTTCTCCAGTGAGGGGCGGCTTCTCTTGCTGCAATAGCACCGAGTCCAGCAAACGCGCCCGCCACGAAGAAAAATTCATACCTGCTTATCAAACCCAATGTGATGAGTACCAGCGTCAGCGCGAAAAGGCCCTTTGGTACCCATGCGAGCCATGCCGCTCGTCGAAGTCTCTCGATTTGTTGGTCTGGCGACAGGCCCATTGAAAGATGCCTAATATACTAGCTCAGGGGCGCGAAGCCGGCTTGCCGGCGGAGCGTCCCTCTGGAGCGGCGGGTTGGGCTGGAATTACCGATCGTCGAATTTCGACGACGCCGAAACAGTGGAGCCCCCAACTAGGATAGCCCCCCCTCGAACGACGCCGCGAGTGGGCGTGCAAACGTGAAAGAGATCGCGGCTTTTGTCACAAACAATCGCAATCACCAGTTCCCCGTTGAAGTTCGTGGTGTTTCCGACGACAGCATCGTATTTCTTACCATCATGTACCCAAGCTATTTGGTGATATAGGTTGTCGATTGACGGCAAGGAAAGGTGCTGTTTTATCGATTCCAGAACACGAAATGCTTGGTCATCGGTGTCAGCTTCTGGAACAAACAATTTCATAACACACCTCGATCATTATTTATCGTGAACTATTTTGGCACAGCCTTGCAAGGAAATGCCTCTGTTAATGCTCGTTCAATCAAGTCAGTCGCTCGGTGCTGCCACCACTCCGGGTGATTTTCCAGAAATTTATGTGCGATCGCCGCAGCTTGACTTGCTGGCACATTTCCGTAAATGCAGTGGGTCTTCCCATTTGTCGCATCCGCGATTCCTGCGACATATCCTCGTGCCATACTAATTGAAACTACGTCGGAGTCGGTCAGCATTTGCCGCAGGCTGTTTCCGTCTAAATAGATAGCGAGTCCAGGTTCGGCTTTGCACTCCGCGCCCACAATTAAAACAACTCCTGAGAAAAGCAACGGAAATATTACTTTCATCGAATTCTCCACTGTTAGGCTAATCGTAAAATATGGCGGCAGTTTCATAGGTGAAGTTTTGAAATACTTTCACGCTCGACACCGGCAGCTTGGCAAGCAAAGCCGACTATGGCGCCAACCTCTTTGCGACCAATGTTTGTAGCGACCCAATAACCAAGAACTTGCTCAGAGTGGGCTTGCGTCAAGTGCTCACTGTCTATGTAGAGAACGTCGCGGTGCTCTGCGATGTAACGACGAGTTTTGTGTTTGCTCTTCTGAAACTGCTCGTCATCAAGTTGGGCAAGTCTGCGCATGAAGTCAGGGCGCGTGGTTGCGAGAACCGTGAGTAACTGGGAAACAAACTCGTGGAGAGTCGTGGGTTTATACAGCTCATAAACTTCGTGGCTTGCGCTGATCTTACGGTGGATTGCGAAGCGCCGAGGCGGCCTGATTAAGCCGACATACACCCCAAGAATTCTTCCGTTAGTCATGCGCAACTCCTTTTTGACGCCCAACGTAAATTCGACATCAAGCCCTACCAACTGGATTAGGCAGCGCCTCATAATCCAATTGACAAGGCTTGACGCATAAGCTGGCGGGAGCTTCGTAACTTGTTGATCCCGTTGAGCTGGGACGCGCACAAACGGCACTTTCCAGACACAATCCCGGCCAATCGCCACATATTGCCGGTGGGAACATGGTCATCTGTGATGGCTCCCATTTTTATTTATGGAATCAATCCTAAACGCCGCATGTGCTGATGGCAACGCCAGCAATTTCCGTGCCTCGGCAAAGACCAACGCGGCGCACGACGGCAATGCACCCTGACAGTTGGCCATCAAGGCGATGTGTCACAAACCGTCTTTGCTTTATGCTTTCGCCCCTACACAAATCACGCTGCGAGGTAATCACGTAGGGCAGCTTCCATAGCCCGGTCCGACGTTGCCGCAAGACCATGACCCTGAAGACACCATCACATCGCATCCCGCTGTTCGTCGCGCTGCTCGCCGGCCATCTGTTGCTGGCCGGATGCGGCAAGGAAGAGACCGCCACGGTGCCGGCGGCCAAACCGGCCCTCACGGTCGAGACGGTGGCGCCAGCGAGCGCCGAGTGGCCGCTGACCCTGGCCGCCAACGGCGATATCGCCGCCTGGCAGGAGGCGGTGATCGGGGCCGAGGTGAGCGGCTATCGCCTGGCGGAAGTAAGGGTCAACGTCGGCGACCGGGTGAGGAAGGGCCAGGTGCTGGCGCGCATCGACAACGACACCGTGGCGGCGGAACTGGCGCAGACCCGCGCCGCCGTGGCCGAGGCCGAGGCGGCGGTGACCGAGGCGGCCGCCAATGCCGAGCGTGCCCGGCGCCTGCAGGAGGCGGGCTTCTACAGCAGCCAGACCGGCAGCCAGTTCATCACCGGCGAGCAGACCGCCCGTGCCCGCCTGGCGGCGGCCAGGGCGAAGGTGCGCGCCGACGAGATCCGGCTGGCGCAGACCCGGGTGGTGGCGCCGGACGACGGCATCGTCTCGGCCCGTGCCGCCACGGCCGGCTCGCTGACACAGCCGGGGCAGGAACTGTTCCGGCTGATCCGGGGCGGCCGCCTGGAGTGGCGCGCCAAGGTGGCCGAGGCGGACCTGGGCCGGATCGCGCCCGGCACCGTGGCCAGCCTGACCCTGCCCGGCGGCAGCGAACTGCGCGGCAAGGTACGGGCGGTGGCGCCCAGCGTCGATGCCGCCAGCCGCGACGGCCTGGTCTATGTCGACATCCCGACCGGCTCGGGCCAGGCGGCGCGGGCCGGGATGTTCGCGCGCGGGGTGTTCGAACTGGGGCGCGGGTCGGCGCTGACCTTGCCGCAGGCGGCGGTGGTGGTGCGCGACGGCTTCGCCTATGTCTACCGGCTGGAGGCGCTGGACCAGTCGGGCCTGGGCAAGGTGGCGCAGACCAAGGTGGAGCTGGGCCGGCGGCTGGGGGATCGGGTCGAGGTGGTCGCCGGGCTGAAGACGGATGCGCGGGTGGTGGCTACGGGTGCGGGCTTCCTGGCCGATGGCGATACCGTGCGGGTGGTGGCCGCCGCACCGGCCGGCGCGGTGGCCAAGTAACGCCCGGCAAGCCCACCCCGCCATGATCAACGTCTCCTCCTGGTCGATCCGCAACCCGACCCCGGCGATCCTGCTGTTCGCCATGCTGACCCTGTTCGGGGTGATGGCGTTCAAGGCCATGAAGATCCAGCAGTTCATGGACATCGACCTGCCCACGGTCACGGTCACCGCCAGCCTGCCGGGCGCGGCGCCGGCGCAGATGGAGACCGAGGTGGCGCGCAAGATCGAGAACTCGGTCGCCACCCTGCAGGCGGTCAAGCACATCTACACCAAGGTGCAGGACGGCGTCGCCACAGTGACGGTGGAATTCCGCCTGGAGAAGCCGCCGCAGGAGGCGGTGGACGACGTGCGCGACGCGGTATCGCGCATCCGCTCCGACCTGCCCGGCGACCTGCGCGACCCGGTCATCGCCAAGGTCAACCTGGCCGGCATGCCGATCCTGACCTACACCGTCGGCTCGACCCGGATGGACGACGAGGCGCTGTCCTGGTTCGTCGACAACACGGTGGCCAAGCGCCTGCTCAGCGTGCCGGGGGTCGGCGCGGTGTCGCGGGTGGGCGGCGTCAGCCGCGAGGTGCGGGTGGAACTGGACCCGGCCCGCCTGCTGGCCCTGAACGCCAGCGCCGCCGACATCTCGCGCCAGTTGCGCCAGAGCCAGCAGGAGGCCTCGGGCGGGCGGGCCGACGTCGGCGGCGCCGAGCAGTCGGTGCGCACCCTGGCGACGGTCGCTTCGGCCGAGGAACTGGCGCGCATGGAGATCACCCTGTCGGACGGCCGCCGCCTCCGCCTCGACCAAGTGGCGACCGTCTCCGACACCGTGGCGGAACGGCGCTCGGCCGCGCTGCTGAACGGCCGGCCGGTGGTCGGCTTCGAGATCGCCCGCAGCCGGGGCGCCAGCGAGACCGCCGTGGCCGAGGGCGTGCGCGCCGAACTGGAACGGCTCAAGGCCGATCAGCCGGACATCGCCATCACCGAGGCGTTCAACTTCGTCGACCCGGTGGTGGAGAACTACGAGGGTTCGATGGCCCTGCTGATCGAGGGCGCCGCCCTGGCCGTGCTGGTGGTCTGGCTGTTCCTGCGCGACTGGCGCGCCACCCTGGTCTCGGCCACCGCCCTGCCGCTATCGATCCTGCCGGCCTTCGCGGCCATGCACCTGCTCGACTTCAGCCTCAACGTGGTGACCCTGCTCAGCCTGTCGCTGGTGGTCGGCATCCTGGTCGACGACGCCATCGTCGAGATCGAGAACATCATGCGCCACCTGCGCATGGGCAAGACGCCCTACCAGGCCGCCATGGAGGCGGCCGACGAGATCGGCCTGG
>JBAZLW010000050.1:0-12343 GCA_041650095.1 Hydrogenophilaceae bacterium
GATGCAGGCGTGCGGTGAACAACGCCCATGGATCGACGGTCCAGCGCACCGCCTCCAGGGTTTCCACCCGGCCCGAGGGCAGGATGGCCTGAACCACTCCGCTGCCGCGCCACAACGAACCCTTGGCATCCGCCAGGCCGACCAGGCCGTTGCTTGTCCGTTGCAGGGCCCAGTCCAGCCAGGTGGCGGGCGCCTGGGCGAGCAGCACCAGCAACGCGAACACGGCCAGGACAATGCGCAGCATGCGGTTCATCATGAGCCCCTCCCCAGCGTAGCTTCGACGCTGATCATGCCAGGCCGGGCGGCCATGGCCGCCCGGTAGGAGACGATGCCGATGCCTTCCTGTTCCAGATCGGCGAACCAGGCCAGCCAGGCGGTCACGGCCATGGCTCCCGTGCTTACCCTCACCCGGTCTCCTCCCGGCAGCGGCGCCAGGTTGGTGAGCGCGTCGCGCACGCCATTTGCCGCGGCGCTGGTCTCGACCGCGTGGACCAGGGCGCCGCCACTCTTGGCGACCGACAGGCGGCCCTTTTGCAGGCGCTCGATCTCACCGACCTGAACCCGGGCAAGCCGCAATTCGGCGCGCTGCTGTGGCAGGCTGGAGGCCAGCTTCCTGTTGGCCTTGAGCAGGGGGTCGACGATCAGCGCATAGGCGAGGCCAAACAGGACGACCGCCATGCCCGCGGCCAGCAAGGTCTGCTCGCGCGGCGTCCGGCCGGCCCAGAAGGCGCGTGCCCGGGTGAGCTGTTCATTCATGGTTGTCCTCCCGCCCCGGCCAGAGCGGACCGGATGCGCAACAGGGTTTGTCCCGACTCGGTCTTGTCTGCCGTGATGGCCAGCCCGCGCGCCGTGCCGGCGGCCCTGAGTTCGGCCAGCCAGCCATCCTCGGCAGCGGCGACGGTCATCTCAAGCACCTGGCCGGCATAGTTGAGCGTCCCGGGCAGGGGGCCGCCCGGGGGCCAGGCCTGGCCCAGCCGGGTCAGCAGCGACCGATTGCCATCCGAGCCTTCTCCCGCCGCGGCGCGCAATGCGCGCAGTTGCTCGCCGATCTGCCAGGCGGGCTCGACCACGGCCGCCTGGGCCGGCAGAACCCGTTGCGCGAGGGCGTGCATCTCGGCCCGGATATTGGCCTGTTCGCGTGCCTGAAGGGCCCAGTACAGGGTCATGCCCAGCACCTGCAGCACGACCAGCAGAGCCGCGCCGACGACGACGGGGCGCACCAGGGCGCGCCAGTCGCGCCGGCCCCGGGCGGCGGTGAAGTCGCCGGTGAGCAGGTTGGCCTGGCCGTTCCAGGCCGCTTCACGCCAGTCCCATTGGCCGGCGAACTCGACCGGAAGATCGAGCGCACGGGACCAGGTTTCGACCTCCGGGGCCTTCAAGGCGCTGCCCTGATAGACCCGGATACGCCTGGGCGCCGGCCCCTGGCCGAGGGCGAGACGGAGACCGGCCGGCGGCTCGCCATGGTCGATGGCGGCGCCGTCATGGGCACCGAAACGGGCCACCACGCCGTCCTCATGGACCAAAAGGGTCCATTCGTCTTCGTTCCAGGGCAACAGCAGGAATTCCGGCACGGCCTGGTCGGGATGCAGGCCGCGGCCACGCAACTGGCCGAGCAGGCGCTCCAGCCAGGCCTTCCGGATGACCGCCAGCCGGGTCGATCCGCCCGACTTGTCGCCCAGCATCGCCACGTGCAGCTGTTCGGCATCGTCCAGGGTGGCCGTCTCCGCGAGCGCAGGCAGCATGGCCGCCAGTTTGCGCGCCGGCAGGTTGGGCAGGTCCGCCTGCAGCGCCAGGGTCATCTCTGCCGCCAGCACCAGCCGGCAGTGGCGCGCCGCCGGCACCTCGTCCAGGTTGTAGCCGCTGCGTTGCATCCGACCCGCCGAGTCCAGCAGCGCCCAGGCGCACCCGACGCCCTCCTGCAGGCTGTCCCGCCGCGCGTAAAGCCTCAATTCGCTCACAAGCTTGCCCTCCACAATATCGTCGGCAATTGCGTTCCCATGCGGTGCAGCAAGGCACGGCTGCCCACCGAAATGCGCCCGTGACGTGCGCTGGCCCGGACTACGAAATACTCGCTGCTGACGGTCGCCAGACCTGTGTTCACGCTGAGACCGTGCGGCAGCGCGCGTTGAAACTCGGCCGTGTCGCGAAACCAGATCCGGTCGCGCTGCGCCGTCAGGGCCTGGGCCTCGTCCAGGGTCAGACTCTCGACCAGGGCGGCCAGCACCTCGGCCGGCGCGGTATTCACGTTCACCCGGTTGCCCCGGGGCAAGGCCGCGACAAACGGCCGCAACTGCCCCAGTATGTCCCTGTCCACCCCCTTCACCCGGGTCAGTTCATCCACGCTCACCAGGGGCCGGTCGGCGGCGGTATAGGGTGGCGTCAGGCCGAGATAATAGGCCGACTCGGCACTGCCCGGCTGCAAGGGTTCCTGGTCGCTGTCCAGCCAGTCGGCGACATGCCAGGCCAGCTCGGCCGGCAGGCGCAATACCTTCAACAGCCTCTGGAACACGGCCAGCTGTTGCTCGTCGATCTGGCCGTCGACGACCAGGTTGTTCAGGTTGAAACTGCCATCCTGTTCTTCCATGCGCCCGGATATCACATAGCCTTCCGACTCCACCGGCGGCAGTTCCTGCGCCCAGGCCTCGCCGCGATGATCGACGCGGCTGTTGCGGGCATCGTCCATCAATACCGTCGCCGCCCACTGTTCGGCTGCGCGCAGGATCCAGCGCGCCTGGTCGAGGTTGGCGGCGTTTTCAAACTTGCGCCATTCCAGCTGGCTGCGAAACATGAAGCCGGCTGCGGCGATGGTCGCCAGGGCGACCACCAGCATCGCCACGATGACCGCCGCGCCGCGTTGCCGGGATGGGCGTGTCCGCGCGCTCATCGGAGCAGGAACACCCGGCGCAGGGGCTCGCCCGTGGCGAGCCGGAATTGCATCTCGACGGCGCTCGGCAATGCGCCGTGTACGGCCCTGGGTTTCCAGGCGGGATACCAGTTGCCGGTGTTGTCCATGCAACGCAGGCTGATGCCGGTCAAACCTGCCAATATGGGGGCCTCCGCCGGCGCTTCGCTCGCGGGGGCCCCCTCGCGCCAGAGCCGGCGCAATAGGGTGCCGTCCCGATAGACATAGCCGATCCGCTGCACGCCGCCGACCTGGTCTTCGGGCAGCAGACGGTCAAAATCCAGATATGGGTTGCCATCGTCCGCCAGACCGGCATAAAGGCCGCGGCGCCAGCCGTGGCGGGGTTCGATGCCGGACACGGCATTGGCCAGGTCGGTCTGGATGCGGCTGAAGGCCAGCGCCAGTTGCCGCCAGTGCGCCATCTCGGCGCTGGCGTGCCGTTCCGCCGCGAGCACCGAGTCGAGCGCGCGGTAGGACGTCAGCGCGAACAGGGACAACAGTACCAGGGCCACCAGCACTTCCAGCAGGGTGAAACCGCGCGTCCGCCCGGTCATTGTTTGAAGTTGAGAAAGGCCACGGCGTGGTGCAGCGCATGGACCGGATCCTCGACCGCATACACGTCGATCTCCAGGCGTCGAAAATAGGGGTTCTGGGTCGGCTTGACCGTTTCCTGCACCACGAGTCGCTGGCCGGCCATCCCGTCTTCGTGGCGGCTGACGCCGGTCGCCGGCCAATCCTGGCGGGCCACCCGCTCGGCGGCGATGTCTTCGGCCAGCCAGAGCGCCTGCATGTGAGAGCGGTATTCCCGGGCGCCCTCGGTGCCGACGCCGCTGGCCCGCATCGCCGCGCTGAGGCCGATGGCCACGATGGCCAGGGCGATCAACACCTCGAGCAGGGTGAAGCCGGCCGCGCGGTGTCTCACCCCGTCACCCGGATGAAGTCGAAGCGGCCGTCGGCATGGCGTTCCACGCGTACCGTCGCCTCTCCGAGCGTGATCTCGACCGCGAGTTGCTGGATGCCCTGGCCGCCGAGCACCACGCGTTCACCCGGGCCCAGTTCGCGGCCGTCCGCACGCACCTCCTGGATGCGCGCCAGGCCGGGCAGGGTGCGGGGATGGAACAGGTCGTCACTGCGTACGGTCAGCCAGCCGGGCCCGTCGACGGTCAATTCGCGGCGCTGGAATTCGTAACCGTCCTCGCGCGCCACCCAGGCCAGCGGCATGCCGGCCAGGTAGGACTCGTCTTCGGCCTGTTCCAGCAACAGGGCCAGGCGCTCGGCCTCCTGGCCGAGCTGGCGCCCCGGGTCGGGCCGGAAGGCCAGTACCGCGCCGGAGACCCCGATCGCCATCACGACCAGGGCCACCAGCAACTCCAGCAGGGTGAACCCGGCCGCGCGCCGCCGGGCGGACTGAAGCAGGGGGAGGGGCGCGCGGGGCATTCGGGTCAGAGCAGCCAGTTGCCGATGTCGGCGTCGTTGTTCTCGCCGCCCGACTGGCCGTCGGCGCCCAGGCTGTAGATGTCGATCTCGCCGTGCTTGCCGGGTTGCAGGTACAGGTAGGGCTTGCCCCAGGGGTCGGTAGGCAACCGCTCCAGGTAGCCGCCACTCTTCCAGTTGCCCGGCAGGGGTTCGATGACCGGCTTGCTGACCAGGGCCTGCAAGCCCTGTTCCGTGCTCGGGTAACGCATGTTGTCCAGGCGATACAGCTTGAGCGCCTGGCTGATGGCGGCGATATCCTGTTTGGCGGCGACCACGCGCGCCTCGTCCGGCCGGTCCATCAGCTTGGGCGCGATGAGCGCGGCCAGGACGCCGAGGATGACCAGCACCACCATCAGTTCGATCAGGGTGAAACCACGTACGCGTATCTGCATTTTCAATACCTTAGTCCCTACTTCAGAAGTCGATTCATTTCGATGATGGGCTCCATGGTGGCCAGCACGATCAGCAGCACCATCCCGCCCATGGCCAGGATCAGCAGCGGTTCCAGCAGGGCGGTGAAGGTGGCCAGGCGCGCCTCCACGGTCATCTCCTGCTGACGGGCGGCCTGCTCCAGGACCCGGGCCAGTTCGCCGCTGACCTCGCCGCTGGCGATCAGGTGCAGCACCAGGGGCGGGAACACCCTGGCCTCGCGCAGCGCCCGGCTGATGCCCATGCCCTCGCGCACCCGGGCCGCCGCCTCGGCCACGGCGGCCCGGAAGACCATGTCGTCGAGGGCGTCGGCGGCATGGTTCAACGCCTTCACGGCCGGCACGCCGCTGCCCACCAGCACGGCCAGGGTGTTGGCGAAACGGGCGGTGGCGACGCCGTTGCGCAGCCGGCCGATCACCGGCAGGCCGAGCAGGAAACGGTGCCAGGCCAGCCTGACCGGGGCCAGCTTCAGCATCTGGCGCGCCGTGAAGCCGGCGCCGAGCAGCAGCGCGAGGACGATCCACCAGGTGGCGCGCACTAGGTCGGACAGGCCGATCATGATGCGGGTCAGCCAGGGCAGGGCCTGGTTCGAATGCTCGAACACCGAGACCAGTTGCGGCACCACGTAGGTCAGCAGCACGCCGACCACCAGGCAGGCGACGACGGTGACGATGGCCGGGTAGACCATGGCCAGGGTGACCTTGTGGCGCAGCGCGTTGCCGCGCTCCAGATAGGCCGCCAGGCGCTCCATCACGGCCGCCAGCGCGCCCGCTTCCTCGCCGGCCCGGATGATCGCGGCGTAATAGCGCGGAAAGGCCCGGTTCTGGTGCTCAAGGGCCGCGGCCAGGTTATGGCCAGCCAGGACGTCCTGCCTGACCTCCTGCAGCGCCGCGCGCAGGGTGCTTTGTTCGGTGTCGTCGAGCAGCGCCGACAGGGCGCCGTCGATGGTCAGGCCGGCATGCAGCAGGGTGGCGAACTGGCGCGAAAACAGAGCCAGTTCGCCGACCGGGATCGCCTGCCGCCAGAGCTCGCGCTGGCCCGTCGCCCGTTTCTCGGCGGCGATCTCGATCGGCAGCAGGTTCTGCTCGCGCAGGCGGCTGCGCGCCGCGCGCGGGCTGTCCGCCTCGATGACGCCATTGCGCTGGCCACCGCCGGCGTCGGCGGCGATGTAGCGATAGGCCGTCATGCCGAGGAATCCCGGGTGGTGCGCAGGAGTTCCTCAAGGGTGGTCTCGCCGGCCAGCACCCAGCGCAGGCCGTCCTCGCGCAGCGGGCGCATGCCGTGGCCGAGGGCATGGTCGCGTACCTTGTGCTCGCCGGCGCCGTCGTGGATCAGGCGCCGGGTCGTTTCGTCGACCACCAGCAGCTCGTAGATGCCGGTGCGGCCGCGGTAGCCGGTGTGGTTGCAGGCCTCGCAGCCGACCGCGCGGTGCAGTGTCTGGGGGGGACCGGCCACGCCCAGGGTGGCCCATTCGCCGGCGCTCGGCGGGTAGGGCTCGCGGCAGTGCGGGCACAGCCGGCGCACCAGGCGCTGGGCCAGGACCCCGATCAGACTGGAGCCGAGCAGGAAGGGCTCCACCCCCATGTCGTCCAGGCGGGTGATCGCGCTGACGGCATCGTTGGTGTGCAGGGTGGCCATGACCAGGTGACCGGTGAGGCTGGCCTGGACGGCGATCTGCGCGGTCTCCAGGTCGCGGACCTCGCCGATCAGGACGACGTCGGGATCCTGGCGCAGGATGGCGCGCAGGGCCTTGGCGAAGGTCATGTCGACGCGGGCGTTGACCTGGGTCTGGCCGATGCCGTCGAGGTCGTATTCGATCGGGTCTTCCACCGTCATGATGTTGAGCCGGGTATGGTCCAGTTCGGAGATCGCGGCATACAGGGTGGTGGTCTTGCCGGAGCCGGTGGGGCCGGTCACCAGCAGGATGCCGTGCGGTTCGTGGATCAGCCGTTGGACCCCGGCCAGCACCTCGGCGCCCATGCCCAGGCGGGTCAGGTCCATGCGCTCGGCATCCTTGACCAGGAGGCGCAGCACCACCCGCTCGCCGTGACCGGTGGGCAGGGTGGAGACGCGCACGTCGATCGGTCGGCCGCCCAGCTTGAGCGCGATGCGGCCGTCCTGGGGCAGGCGCTTCTCGGCGATGTCCAATTCGGCCATGACCTTGATCCGCGAGGCCAGGGCGGCGTGCAGCGCGCGGGGCGGTTCGAACACGTCCTTCATCTCGCCGTCGATGCGGAAGCGCACCGCCGAACGGCCCTCGAAACGCTCGATGTGGATGTCCGAGGCACCGTCGCGCAGGGCCTGCATGAAAATCATGTTGATCATGCGGATGATCGGTGCGTCGTCCTCGGTCTCGAGCAGATCCTGGATCCGCTGGCTGTCCTGCATCAGGCGGGCCAACTCGGTCTCGTCACCCAGGTCGCCGCCGATCAGGCTGGCGTTGCCGCTCTCCTGGTAGCGGGCCGACAGGGCCGCCTCGAAGGCGTCGGCCGCGAGAATCTCGACCGACAGCGCGCAACCGTAGTGTCGGCGCAGTTCCGCGAGGGTGGCGGGATGGGCGTCGGCGCGGGCCTGCACCGAGAGGCCGCCGGTGCCGTCGGGCTCGGCGATGACACCCCGGTCGCGGGCAAAGCTGAAGGGCAGGCGCTTCACGATGAAACCCGTCTCAGGCGGTCTGTGGTCAAGGCGCCGCGGCCGGCTGGGCAGGCCTGGGCCCGAATGCGCGATCCATCGTCAGCGGCGGGATGTCGGGCAGCAGCACCTTGTGGGGCGGCGTGGCCTCCTCCTGCACGCCCAGTATGTAGTCGTAGCGGGCATGGGTCACGTCGGCGGCGGTTTCCTTGTCGCGCACGATGACCGGGCGCAGGAACACCATCAGGTTGGTCTTCACATGCTTGCGGGTGTTGTAGCGGAACAGGTTGCCGAGGCCGGGCAGGTCGCCCAGCAGGGGCACCTTGTCCTCGGTGTCCTGCACCTGTTCCTCGATCAGGCCGCCCAGGACGACGATCTGGCCGTCGTCGACCAGCACGTTGGAGTCGATCGAACGCTTGTCGGTGGCGGACAGGGTGGGGTCGGCGGCCTGGCGCAGCTTCGAGACCTCCTGCGAGATCGCCAGGTTGATGGTGCCGCCCTCGCTGATGCGCGGCTTTACCTTCAGAGTGAGGCCGACGTCCTTGCGCTCGTAGGTGGAGAACGGATTGGCAGTGGCCGAACTGCCGGTGACCGCATATTGTCCGGTCAGGAACGGGACGGTCGAGCCGATGGATATCTTGGCTTCCTCGTTGTCCAGGGTCAGCAGGGTGGGCGTGGAGAGTATGTTGGCGTTGGCGTTGGTCTCCAGGGCACGGGCCAAGACGCCCAGGTTCTTGTCCTTGAACAGGCCGAGATTCAGGCCGGTGGCGATGCCGGCCACGGCGCCGGCACTGTTGCTGGCGGCCGCGGCGGCGATGGTGCCGATGTTGGTGGTGGTGTTGCTGTTGCCGAAGATGCCGAACACCTTGCCGCCATTGGCGATGCCGTCGGCACTGCCGGCGCCGAGCCACTGGATGCCGAATTCTGCTGCCTTGTCGGCCGACACCTCGACGATCAGGGCCTCGACCAGGACCTGGGCGCGCCGCACGTCGAGTTTTTCCACCACCGCCTTGATGTTGCTGAACACCGCATCGGGCGCGGTGATGATCAGGGCATTGCTGGCGGTGTCGGCCTGCACCATGCCGGGGCCCATGTCGGGCGTGGCGCCGGCCCCCGTTTTCTGACCTGACGAAGCCACGGTCGAAGTGGTCGTCGAGGTCGCCTGGTTGGGCTGCAGGCTGCCGGTATCGACATTGAGTATGTTGCGCAGGGTGAGCGCCACCTTTTCCGCCTGAGCGTTCTTCAGGTAGATCACGTGGACATTGCCGGCCACCGGAGTGGGGACGTCGAGCTTGGCCAGCAGGGCGTGGACCCGCGCCAGCTTGGCGGGGTTGTTCGATTGCACCACCAGGCTGTTGGAGCGATTGTCCACCGCGATGTCGATCCGTTGCGGGTCGCCCGGCGCCGTGGGCTGGCTGGTGAACACCCGGTTGATCAGACCGGCGACTTCCTGGGCCGAGGCGTAGCGCAGCGGGATGATGACCGGTTCGCCGACGTCGGGGACATCGAGATTGGCGATGATCTCCTCCAGGCGGGCCACGTTGTCGGCATAGTCGGTCACCAGCAGGCTATTGCTGGAGGTGTCGGCGCTGATGACGTTGTTGGGGCTGACCAGGGGCCGCAGCACCACCACCATCTGGGCCGCGGATTCGTGATGGAGCGGAAACACCCGGCTCACCATCTGGCCCTGGGCGAGGCCCTTGCCGCGCCTGCTCTTGCCGCTGTAAGGGAGGGCGTAGAACTTGGCGTCGGCCTCGGGCACGATCCTGACCACCCCGTTCGACTCGACCGCCGCGTAACCTTGCAGGCGCATCGATGACAGCAGTATGTCGTAGGCGACCGACTTGCTGACCGGTTGCGGCGAGGCGATGTTGAGGGTGCCCTTGACCCGGGGGTCGACGATGAAGGTCTTGCCGGTGACCTGGCCGATGGCCTTGAGCACTTCGCCGATGTCCGCGTTGACGAAATTGAGGGAAATCTTCGGCTCTGCGGCACCGGCCGGCGCCGCCACAAGGCAGGCCAGCGCGAACGCCGACAACAGGACGCGAAGGCGGGATGGGAAAACGCGCATTGGGTGTTCTACTCTCATTGGTTCGCCTGTCTGGCCCGGTTTCCGGGCGATGCTAGCACGCAGACATCCGGGCACGCTGCGTGGAGTAAATACCGATTTGACGCGGCTCAATTTTCCTCGTTGCGGGAGGCCGCCGCGCCGCCCCGCGTGTCGTCTGCCGTGGCCCCTGGGGTCGGTTTCGGCAACTCAAGGATGCGTTCGCGGCCGCCCGAGGAAACGACGGCCTGTCTGGCTGCGACCCGTTCCAGGCGCAGGCCGGGGATGATCTCCTGGCCTATGGTCACGCCCGCACCGCCCTTGGCGGTCCGGAAGGTGGCAAATCCGCCGGTGCCGTCATGGGGTGCGAATACGCCGGTGAGCACGATGCCATCCAGATTGGCATCCACACCCGCGGCTTGTATCCCGAATACCCTGGCGACATCCTGTTCGGACGAGGCGCCGCGCGGTGCCTCGGTCATGGTGGGCAATGCCGCCACGGGTCCGGGCGATACCAGCCGGCCGATCCAGAAGCCCGCCAGCAGGAGCGCCGCCAACGCGATGGACCAGTTGATCAGTGTGATCAGCCCGCGGGTATGGAACAGGCTGTATCCGGACAGGTCGAGGCGGCGCAGCGCGGCGTTCATGGCGCAAGCCTTCTCAGGCTGCCCGTGGCTACACGGGCGCGGAAATTGGCGTTCGACATGGAATCCCCTCCCTCGGCAGTGATGCACTCACTCTCAATGAATATTAACCCGGTACCGACTGGCCAGCGCAAGCCCATGCAATCGGCGCCATCTCCGGCCCCGGCTGATAAACTGGAAAAATCATCTAGAAGCCAGGGGTCGACCATGACCATGATACTGCAGGAAGATTTGATTCAATCGATTGCCGATGCCTTCCAGTACATCTCCTACTACCACCCGGCCGATTTCGTGCGCGCGGTGAAGGTGGCCTATGACCGCGAGGAATCCCCGGCGGCGAAGGATGCCCTGGCCCAGATCCTGGTCAACTCGCGCCTGGCCGCGGAGGGTCACCGGCCGATCTGCCAGGACACCGGCATGGCGGTGGTGTTCCTCAAGATCGGCATGAACGTTCGCTTCGAGCCCGGCATGAGCCTGCAGGCGATGATCGACGAGGGCGTGCGGCGCGCCTACACGAACCCGGACAACCCGCTGCGCGCCTCGGTGCTGGCCGACCCGGTCGGCGCGCGCAGGAACACTCGCGACAATACCCCCGCGGTGGTGCACGTCGAACTGGTGCCCGGCAATACGGTCGACGTGCGGCTGGCGGCCAAGGGCGGCGGTTCCGAGAACAAGGCCCGCTTCACCGTCCTGAACCCGTCCGACTCGCTGGTCGACTGGGTCCTCGACGAACTGCCCGCGATGGGCGCCGGCTGGTGCCCGCCCGGCATTCTCGGCATCGGCGTCGGCGGCAGCCCGGAAAAAGCCCTGCTGATGGCCAAGGAGGCCTTGCTCGACCGCATCGACATCCAGGATCTGATCGCCCGCGGCCCCAATAACCGGGTCGAGGAACTGCGCCTGGAGATCTATGACAAGGTCAATGCGCTGGGCATCGGCGCCCAGGGCCTGGGCGGGCTGACCACGGTGCTGGACGTCAAGATCATGGACTATCCGACCCATGCCGCCGGCCTGCCGGTGGGCATGATTCCCAACTGCGCGGCGACCCGGCACCTGCATTTCAGCCTAGACGGTTCCGGCCCGGCCCGGTTCGAGCCGCCGCCGTTGTCGGCCTGGCCGGAAATCGCCTGGAACGGCCCGGTCGGGGCGCGCCGGGTCGACCTGGCCACGGTCACCCGGGCCGAGATCGCCGGCTGGCAGGCCGGCGAGGCGCTGCTGCTATCGGGCAAGCTGCTTACCGGGCGCGATGCCGCGCACAAGCGCATTGCCGACATGGTGGCCAAGGGGGAACCATTGCCGGTCGATTTTCACGGCCGCTTCATCTACTACGTCGGTCCGGTCGATCCCGTTTCCGGCGAGGCGGTCGGCCCGGCCGGTCCGACCACGGCGACCCGGATGGACCGCTTCACCGACCTGATGTTGGGGCCGGAGATCGGCCTCATCGGCATGGTCGGCAAGGCCGAGCGCGGTCCCGAGGCGATCGCGTCGATCAAGGCGCACGGCGCGGTCTACTGTATTGCCGTCGGCGGCGCCGCCTACCTGGTCGCCAAGGCGATCAAGAGCGCCCGCGTACTGGCCTTCGAGGACCTGGGCATGGAGGCGATCTATGAATTCGAGGTCCGGGACATGCCGGTCACCGTCGCGGTCGACAGCCAGGGCAACTCGGTGCACGAGTCGGGGCCGCGCGAATGGCGGACGCGGATCGGCAGGATACCGCTGGCGCGGCACTAGCGGGTTTCGTCGCTCCCGCGCAGGCGGGAGCCCAGTTTAGAACGTCGCTTCGTGTTCTTCCGGCATGCCTTCGGCGACCCAGCGGGCGTAGCCGCCATCCAGGTTGATCACGTTCTTGAAGCCCATCATCTGCATGACCGCCACGGCCATGGCGGAACGGCCGCTGGTGGCGCAGTAGACCACGACCTGGCGGTCGCGCGCGGCGGCCAGTTCGGGCAGGTGCTTGGGATAGGCCGGGTCGGCGGCGGCCTCGACGATGCCGCGCGGCACCAGATGGGCGCCCTTGATGTGGCCGTTCTCGAACTCGCCGTGCTCGCGCACGTCGATCAGCAGCATGTCTTCCTTGTTGGCGATCTTTTCCAGCAGTTCGCGCGGCGAGATTTCCTTGATGCAGGCCTTGGCGGCGCGCACGAAATCCATCAGCCCCATCGGTTGTTCCGGTTTGAATTGGTCGTACATCGGTTCAGACTCCAAAAATATTTAATG
>JBAZLW010000051.1:0-12309 GCA_041650095.1 Hydrogenophilaceae bacterium
AGGTCCATCGGCGCGCCGTGGTCGATCCAGTTGGCGAAGGTGGCCTTCCACTCCTTGAGCGACAGGCACCATTTCGGGTTGGAGGCCATCACCTCGCCGTTGCAGAGCGGGAAGCCGCACTCGGCCAGGGCCAGGTTGACCCGCTTGGCGAAGGGCAGGAGGGCCTCGCGCATGGCTTCGGCGTCGCCGTCTTCCTTGACGCAGAAGATGATGCCGTTGTCCTGGTCGGTGTTCAGGGTCTGTTCGAAGCGGCCCTCGGAACCGAGCGCCATCCAGCAGAACTCGATGTCCCTGACCGGGCTGTCCTTCAGTTCCAGCTCGATGATGCGTGAGGTCAGCAGGTCGTTCAGGGTCGAGATGATCTGGGTCAGCTGCTCGGCGGCGACGCCCTGGGCCATCATGTTGTGGGCCAGCTGGCGGATGTCCTTGGCCGAGCCGACCAGGGTCTCCAGCTTGTCGGCGTTGCGGATGGTGCCGCCGATCTGACGCAGCCCGACCCGTTGCAGGGAGAACAGGTCCTTCTCCGAGATCAGGCCCTTGAGCTGGCCGTTTTCCTCGACCAGGATGTGCCGGAAGCCGTGCTTGGCCATGACCAGGGCGGCCTCGTAGGCGAAGGCGTGGGGTGGCATGGTATAGGGATTGGCGGTCATGACGCCGGAAAGCGGCTGGTCCAGATTCACGCCGGGCAGGGCGACCCGCGACAGCACGTCGTGCAGGGTGAAGATGCCGGCCGGGTGGCGCGCGGCATCCACGGCGACCATGGAACCGATGCCGTTCTTGTTCATGATCTCCAGCACCTCGCGCAGCGAGGTGTCGGGTGTGCAGGTGATCGGCTCGCGCCGGATGATCGCCGAGAGCGGACTCGACATCGACTGCTGGTCGCTGGTCGACTTGGCGTACTGGGCCTGGATGATCTGCTTGGACTGCTCGAGCAGGTTGGCGATGCGGCGGGTGCAGAAATCATGGAAGGGCTCGCTGGCCTTGAGCAGTTCACGGAAATCGGTCGCCGCCAGCTCATAGCAGAAGGTGTCGGTGCCGGCGCGGTAGGTGCTGGTGACGCCGCGCTTCGACAGCAGGGCACCGAGCGGGAAGCACTCGCCTTCGTGCAGTTCCAGCCAGGCGGCGTTTTCCTGTGCCCGCACCACGTCCTGCTCGCCCAGGATGACGCCCTGCTTGATGATGTAGAAGGTGTCGACCGGCTGGTCAGATGGGGCCAGGACGACTTCGTCCTTGGCGTAGTAGCTCAGCTTCAGGTGCTCGATCATCCAGGCCAGGTGGTCGCGTTCCATCTGGTCGAAGGGCGCGAAGCGGGTCAGTTGATCGATCGTGGCGGCGAGCAGGGCGTAGGGTGTGGTCATGGGGATTAATTGTCGATGCGGGCGGACGAGCGGGGTTTTCAGGATAATCGCTTTGCCCCATGCTAAGAAGGCCGACTTACAGCATCCTTACTCCGATATATTGAGCCCCTCCTATGCGCATCCTGATCGTGGAAGACGACGAAGTCCTGGCCGACAGCCTGATCCGGGCCATGGTGGCGGTCGGCTATGCCACCGACCACGCGGCCGACGGCGAGCAGGCATTGGCCATGTTGCTGGACGGCTGCTACGACCTGGCGATCCTCGACCTTAACCTGCCGCGCATGGACGGCCTGACCATCCTGAAACAGGTACGTGCCGCGAAAAGGAGCCTGCCGGTGATCCTGCTGACCGCACGCGATACGGTCCATGACCGGGTGCTCGGGCTCGACCTGGGCGCCGACGACTACCTGACCAAGCCGTTTTCCCTGGCCGAGCTGGAGGCCAGGGTGCGCGCCTTGCTGCGTCGGGGCCAGGGTGGTGGTGCGGCCGTTCTGGCCTGCGGCAGCCTGGAGTTCGACAGCGTCGGCCGCCGGGTCACCCTGGCCGGCGAGCCGGTGGAACTGTCGGCCAGGGAACTGGCCGTGCTGGAGACCCTGCTGTTCCGCCAGGGCAAGGTGGTCAGCAAGGAACAGCTGATCGAGAGCCTGTGTGCCTGGGGCGACGAGGTGACCACCAACGCCATCGAGGTCTACATGCACCGGCTGCGCAAGAAGCTGGAGCCGGGCGGGGTCGACATCCGGACTGTGCGCGGGCTCGGCTACCTGCTGGACAAGGCATGAGCGGGCTCCGCCACCCTGACCTTCCCGCACGAACAGGTGGTGAGGAAACTTTGCTGGCGCGACGTCCCGTCCCGGTCAACGAAGAGGAGGACATCCTCTCTCTGCGCCATCACTTGGTGAACTGGCTGTTCACGCCGCTTTACCTGTTGCTTCTGTTCTCCACCGTGACCGGCTACATTGCGGCACTGAAACTGTCCAACCAACCCTACGACCTGGTACTGACCGAGCGGGCGCGCCTGATTGCGAGCCGGTTCGACCTGATCTCCGAAGACACCACGCCGAGCCACGACGATCTGCTGCCGGACGCCGCCGGGCACATGACCTTCACCCTGTTCGACGCCAACGTCACTCCGCTGCTGGGCAATGCCACCCTGCCGCGGCCGCGTCCGCTCGACCTGTCTGCCGAGGGCCCCAGGCTGCGCAGCACCTCCATCGGCGGCGAGAAGGTGCGCCTGCTCACGCTGCGCTTCCGTACCACCCGGCGCACGCCCGGCAGCGAGTACGTCCTGGTCATGGCGGAGCCGGTCAAGGACCGGCTCTACCTCGGCCGCAGCATCCTGGGCAACATCGTCATTCCCCAGTTCATCTTCATTCTGATCGCCGGTTTCGCGGTCTGGATCGGCCTCAAGCGCGGCTTCGAGCCGCTGGAAAACCTGCGCCGGGCGGTCTCGCAACGGCGCGGCGACGACCTCAGTCCGCTCGACGAGGCGATGGCACCGGGCGAGGTACGGCCGCTGATCCACGAGGTGAACGCCCTGATCGAACGGCTCAAGGCCATGATGGAGCAGCAGAAACGCTTCGTCGCCAATGCCGCCCACCAGTTGCGCACGCCCTTCGCCGGCCTGCGTGCCCAGGCCGAGCTGGCCCGGCGCGAAGAGGGGCCGCCGGCGATAAAGGTCGCCCTGGAGGGTATCTGCGAGGGCGCCGGACGCTGCAGCCGCCTGGTCAACCAGTTGCTCACCCTGGCCCGAAACGAGCCGGAGGCGCGCCTCGAGGAGGCCATGACCGAGCTGGACCTCGACCGCATCGCCCAGGAGACCGCGATGGACTGGGTGCCGGAGGCGGTGCAGAAGGACATCGACCTCGGCTTCGAGGGAGCCGGCATGGAACTGCCCATGCGCGGCTACGAAGGAGCCCTGCGCGATCTGATCGGCAACCTGCTCGACAACGCCATCCGCTACACCCCGCCGGGCGGCCGGGTCACCCTGCGCACCGGCCCCGGGCCGTGGCTGCGGGTGGAAGACGACGGCCCCGGCATCCTGCCCGAGGAGCGCGAGAAGGTGTTCGACCGCTTCTACCGGGTGGCCGGCTCCGGCCAGCCGGGCAGCGGCCTGGGTCTGGCCATCGTGCACGAGGTGGCCCAGCGCCATCGCGCCCGCATCGTCGTCGAAAGCGGCGAGGGCGGCCGGGGCACGGCCTTCCTGGTGCGCTTCGGCTGAAAGGCGTGCAGAAACAGAAAGGCCCCCGCGAGTTGCCTCGCGGGGGCCTTTTTTCAGCTGGCTGAAGGCGGACTTAGAAGTCCATGCCGCCCATGCCGCCCATGCCACCCATGCCGGGGTTCATGTCGGGCGCGCCGCCCTTCTTGTCCTCGGGCAGGTCGGTGACCATGCAGTCGGTGGTGAGCATCAGGCCGGCCACGGAGGCGGCGTTCTGGAGTGCGGTGCGGGTGACCTTGGTCGGGTCCAGCACGCCCATCTCCATCATGTCGCCGTATTCGCCGTTGCTGGCGTTGTAGCCCATGTTGCCCTTGCCGCCGAGCACCTTGTTGACCACCACGGACGGCTCTTCGCCGCAGTTGTAGACGATCTGGCGCAGGGGCTCTTCGATCGCGCGCAGGACGATCTTGATGCCGGCGTCCTGCTCGGGGTTGGCACCCTTGAGCTTGGCGATCTTGGAACGGGCACGCAGCAGGGCGACGCCGCCGCAGGGGACGATGCCTTCTTCAACGGCGGCACGGGTGGCGTGCAGGGCGTCCTCGACGCGGGCCTTCTTTTCCTTCATCTCGACTTCGGTCGCGGCACCGACCTTGATCACTGCCACGCCGCCGGCCAGCTTGGCCTTGCGTTCCTGCAGCTTTTCCTTGTCGTAGTCGGAGGTGACGGTCTCGACCTGCTTGTTGATCTGGCCGATGCGGTCCTTGATCGCGCTGGCTTCGCCGGCGCCGTCGATGATGATGGTGTTGTCCTTGCCGACTTCGATCCGCTTGGCGCGGCCGAGGTCCTGCAGGGTGGCCTTTTCCAGGGACAGGCCGACTTCCTCGGCGATCACGGTGCCGCCGGTCAGGATGGCCATGTCTTCCAGCATCGCCTTGCGACGATCGCCGAAGCCGGGGGCCTTGACCGCGGCGACCTTGAGGATGCCGCGGATGGTGTTGACCACCAGGGTGGCCAGGGCCTCGCCTTCGAGGTCCTCGGCGATGATCAGCAGGGGCTTGCCGGCCTTGGCGACCTGTTCCAGCACCGGCAGCAGATCGCGGATGTTGGAGATCTTCTTGTCGTGCAGCAGTACGAACGGCTCTTCCAGCACAGCCATCTGCTTCTCGGCGTTGTTGATGAAGTAGGGGCTGAGGTAGCCGCGGTCGAACTGCATGCCTTCGACCACGTCGAGCTCGTTCTCCAGGCCGGAGCCGTCCTCGACGGTGATGACGCCTTCCTTGCCGACCTTGTCCATGGCGCTGGCGATGATGTCGCCGATGCTGGAGTCGGAGTTGGCAGAGATGGAGCCGACCTGGGCGATTTCCTTGCTGGTGGTGCAGGGCTTGGAGATGGCCTTCAGTTCATCGGTCAGGGCGATCACGGCCTTGTCGATGCCGCGCTTCAGGTCCATCGGGTTCATGCCGGCGGCGACGAACTTCATGCCTTCGGCCAGGATGGATTGCGCCAGCACGGTGGCGGTGGTGGTGCCGTCACCGGCAACGTCGGAGGTCTTGGAGGCGACTTCCTTGACCATCTGGGCGCCCATGTTCTCGAACTTGTCCTTCAGTTCGATTTCCTTGGCGACGGAAACGCCGTCCTTGGTCACGGTGGGGGCGCCGAAGGCGCGATCGAGCACCACGTTGCGACCCTTGGGGCCGAGGGTCACTTTAACGGCGTTGGCCAGGATGTTGACGCCGGCCACCATGCGGTGACGGGCGGAATCGCCGAAACGTACGTCTTTAGCTGCCATTGTTCGTTACTCCTATATTTCTTGAACGTCATTCCCGCACGGGCGGGAATCCAGGGTATTGGGGTGTATTTTTAGTTCCGGCTCACATTTGCCCAGGGCAAATACGACCCTTCACTGAAAGTAATTCGCGCCGGGCGAAAATTACTTTTCGACGACGCCCATGACGTCTTCTTCGCGCATGACGAGGAGTTCCTCGCCGTCGACCTTGACCGACTGGCCGGCATACTTGCCGAACAGGACGCGGTCGCCGACCTTCAGGTCCATGGCGATCAGCTTGCCGCTGTCGTCGCGCTTGCCGGGGCCGACGGCGATGATTTCACCCTGGTCGGGCTTCTCGGTGGCGGTGTCGGGGATAACGATCCCGGAAGCCGTCTTGCGCTCTTCTTCCATGCGCTTGACGATGACGCGGTCATGCAAAGGGCGGATCTTCATAGATTCCTCCTAAAACTGTATCTGGTTTCTGAAAGCTCAAAAGGATGGGTTGTTAGCACTCTCATCCGTCGAGTGCCAGATGATATGGACGCCATCATCGTATTTCAAGGGGGGCGGCCGGGGATTTGCTGTCGTTTGCCAAATAAACCGGGAGTTTTGCCATTAAATCTGCTGGCGCGGCACAGGCACCTTCACTTGCAGGGGGTATCGGCTCCGGGCAGCCACCCAAGAATCCCGGCCAATGGCCAGGAGCTCTGACCGCGGCCAGGGCCTATTACGTATGGCCTCGACCGCTAGATCCGGGTACCGCCACGCCGGTTCTTGACCCGGGCGAGCAGTTGCTTGCAGTCCACCCGGACGATGTGCCGGCGCGAGAGCAGGTTCTTGCGGGCGAACAGTTCCAGGGCCTCGTTGTTTTCGGTGAGGGTGTGGATGTGCAGGCTGCGCATGTCGGACATGATGTACAGGCTGCGCACCTCCGGTTGCCGGGCGAGGTCTTCGGCGACGGTCTCGATGCCCTGTGGGTCCACCTCGACGTCGAAGAAGGCGGAGACGGTGGTGCCGATCTTCTCGGGATTGACGATGACGGTGAATTTCTCGATCACGCCGTCTTCCATCATCCGTTGCGCCCGGTCCCGGGCATGCACCCGGGAAATACCCAGTTCGCGCGCGATATCGGCGAAGCTCTTGCGGCCATCGTCGATCAGCATGGCCAGTATCTTCTGGTCGAGGTCGTTCATCGATACGTCCTTATGGCATGGGTTAGGTCAGCACATTCCAGAGCATGCGTAGCGAGATCGCCAGGACCAGTATGCCGAATATGCGCTTAAGGTTCCTGACCGGCAGATTGTGCGCCAGGCGCACCCCCAGCGGGGCCACCAGGATGGAACTGGCGGCGATCGCCGCCAGTGCCGGCAGGGAGATATAGCCCAGGCTGTTGGGCGGCAACGCGGCGTGACCCCAGCCGGAGACGACGAAGCCGATGGCGCCGAACAGGGCGATGGGAAAGCCGAGGGCGGTGGAGATGGCGATGGCCCGCTTCAGTTCCAGATTGCAGGCATGCAGGAAGGGCACGGTGATGTTGCCGCCGCCAATGCCCAGCAGTGCCGACAGCGAGCCGATGCCCAGGCCGGTTCCCCACAGGCCGGCCCGGCCGGGCAGGCGCCAGTGTGCGGCGGGTTTCCAGTCGAGCAGGAACTGGGTGCCGACCAGGAACAGGAACACGGCAAAGAAGGTCTTCAGCGTCTCGGCCGGGATGAAGCCGGCCAGATAGCCGCTGATGAAGCCGCCCAACAGGGTGGCCGGCGCCAGCAGACGCACCACGCCCCAGTCGATCGCGCCGCGCTTCTGCTGGGCCCGGATGGCGGACAAGGAGGTAAAGACGATGGCGGCGAGCGAGGTGCCGATGGCCAGGTGGGGAATGATCTCGCCCGGCATGCCCTGGTGCTGGAAGATCCAGATCAGGGCGGGGACGACCACGACGCCGCCGCCGATGCCCAGCATGCCGGCCAGTATCCCGGCCAGCAGGCCGAGGGCGAGAAATGAGGCGATATCCAGCACTTTGAATTCCTTGTTTGGTTGGTTCAGGCGCCGGCCGCGGCCCCGTCGCTGCGCGGATCGGAGGCCGCCTCGAGGGTCCCGTCCGGCAGCACGCGGATGGCGCCGGCATGCCCCATCATCTGCGCGTAGGCCTCCACCCGTTCCACCTGGTGGCCGCGCCGTGCCAGCTCCGCGAATACCTCAGGGGCGAAGCGGTCTTCCAGTTTCAGGGTGTCGGAACTTTGCCCCCAGGTGCGCCCGAGCAGCCAGCGCGGGCTGTCGAGCACTTCGGCCAGCGGCAGCCGATAGTCCAGGGCGCGGGTGGCCACCGCGCACTGGGTCTGCGGCTGGCCGTCGCCGCCCATGGTGCCGTAGACCAGCCGGGGCCGGCCGTCCTCCAGGTACATGGCCGGGTTGAGGGTATGGAAGGGGCGTTTGCCCGGCTTCAGCACGTTGGCGTGGCGGGGATCGAGGGAGAACGATGAGCCCCGGTTCTGCCAGAGGATGCCGGTGTCGCCGGCGACGATGCCGCTGCCATACTCGTGATAGATACTCTGGATGGCGCTCACGGCGCGGCCTTCGGCGTCCATGACCCCGAACCAGACCGTGTCGGCCGGTCCCACGCCGCGGCCCCAGGGCGCTGCCCGGTCCATGTCGATGTCGGCGGCGAGGGCGTCGAGACGGCCGGGGGCAAGCAGTTCGGCGACCGGGACGGCGACATGGTCCGGGTCGGCCACATGGCGGTCGCGCAGCCGGAAGGCCTGCTTGGTGGCTTCGACCGCGAGGTGGACGTAATCGGCCGAGAGGTGGCCGTATTGCGCCAGGTTGAAGCGGTCGAGCTGGGCCAGGATGAGCAGGGAGGCCAGCCCCTGGGTGGGGGGCGGCATGTTGGCGGCGAGACCGTTGCGATAGGGCACCGTGATGGGCACCACCTCCCGGCAGCGGAAGCGCTCCAGGTCCTCGGCGGCGAGCAGGCTGCCGGCCTCGGCCAGGCCACGGGCGACACGGCGCCCCAGTTCGCCCCGGTAGAACCCGTCGGCGCCGTCGCGCTGCAGCAGGCGCAGGGATACGGCGAGCTGCGGCTGGCGGAACTCGGCGCCGGCCTCGGGAGGCGTCCCGCCGGGGGCGTAGAGGTCGGCGAGTTCGGCATAGGCGCCCAGCTCCGACCACTTCTGCGCCAGGAAACCGCCCTGGCCGGCGCTGCATGGAAAGCCGTGTTCGGCATGGCTATGAGCGGGTTCGAGCAGGTCCGCCCAGGGCAGCCGGCCACCCCAGCGTCCGCGGCTGAGCGCGTGGGCGGTCCCCCATACCGAGACCAGGCCGGCCACGGTGTTCGCGGCATGGGGGCCGCGGCTGGGGATGGCGGCGAGGCCGAGATCGGCATAGCGGGCCGGGTCGTAGCGGCTGCCGGCCGGACCGGCGCCATCCAGTCCGGTGAGGCGGCCGTCTGCGTCGCTGAGCAGCCAGAAGCCGTCGCCGCCCAGGCTGTTCATGTGCGGATACACCACGCATAGGGTGCTGCCGACCGCCAGGGCGGCCTCGATGGCGTTGCCGCCGGCCTCGAGCACCGCCTTGCCGGCCGCCGTGGCCAGGTGGTGGGGCGAGGTGACCACCCCGCCGGCGGAGCTGGCGTAGCGGGTCATTGCGCCACCTGCAGCGGGAAGTGGCAGGCCGCCTGGCGGCCGGCATGCTCGGTCAGTACCGGGTCGCTCGCGCGGCAGGCCTCGCGCACCTCAGGGCAACGACCGGCGAAGCGGCAGCCCCGGGGCAGGTTGACCGGGCTGGGTATCTCACCCTTGAGTGGTGCGGTGAGCGGCGCGCCGAACTTCGGGAAGGCCTGCATCAAGCCACGGGTATAGGGGTGCGCGGGCTGGTTCAGGATGGCCTCGGTGGGGCCTTGTTCGACGATGCGTCCCAGATAGAGCACGGCGATCCGGTCGCACAGGTAGCTTGCCACGCCCAGGTCGTGGGTGATGAACACCAGGGTGATGCCGGATTCCGCGCACAGATCGCGCAGCAGGTTGAGCACCTGGGCCTGGATCGAGACATCCAGGCCGGCCACCGACTCGTCGGCCATGATCACCCTCGGCTCGGACGCCAGCGCCCGGGCGATGGCCACCCGGCGGATCTGGCCGCCGGAAAGTTCGTTCGGGAAGCGCTCCCCCATCTCCGCCGACAGCCCGACCCGTTCAAGCAGTTCCAGCACCCGTCCGTAGACCTGCTCCTCGGGACACAACCGGTGCAGGCGGATGGGCTCGGCCAAGATGTCGGCGATGCGCAGGCGGGGGTTCATGGAGCCGCGCGCGTTCTGGTAGATGAAGGCCACCTCGCGGGCGAAGCGTTTGCGCTCCTCCGGGCTGAGCTGGCCCATGTCGCGCTGGCCGTACAGGACCCGGCCGTCGGTGGCGGGTTCGAGGCCGAGCAGCAGGCGGATCAGGGTGGATTTGCCGGAGCCGCTTTCGCCGACCAGGGCGAGGGTGTCGCCGCGGTGCAGTTCCAGGCGCACGCCGTCGAGGGCCTTGAGCCGGCCGCGCGGCTTGCCGAACCATCCGGTCCGGCCCAGTTCATAGCTGCGCTCGACGTCGAGCAGGGAGAATACGGGTTCGCTTTTCATGTTTTTCAATCCGGAAACCAGCAGGCGACGTGGCGGCCTTCGCGCCATTCGACGGTGGGGCGCTGTTGGCTGCACACCGGCTGCGCCTTGGGACAGCGCGGCGCGAACCGGCAGCCATCCGGCATCGCGGACAGGGGCGGGACCTGGCCCGGGATGGGTTGCAGCGCACGGGAGCCGAGTTCCACCACGCAGGACTTGAGGCCCTGAGTGTAGGGATGCAGCGGCTGGGCCAGCACCTTGTCGCTGGGACCTTCCTCGACGATCTGGCCGGCGTACATCACCGCGATGCGATCACAGACCTGGGCGCCCAGGGCGAGATCGTGGAGGACGAAGATCGCGCTGGAATTCAGGGCCCGCACCCGCTCCAGGATCAGTTCCATGATCTGGGCCTGGATGGTCACGTCGAGCGCGCTGGTGGGCTCGTCGGCAAGGAGCAGCTCGGGGTTGCAGGCCAGGGCGATGGCGATCATGACCCGCTGCTGCATGCCGCCCGACAGTTCGTGCGGATAGGCGTTCAGGCGCAGGCGTGGCTCGGGGATGCCGACGCTCTGCATCAGTTCGACGGCGCGGTCGGTGCGGTCCCATTTGGACAGCCCGAGGTGGCGTTTGAGCGGTTCGGCAATGTGCTCGCCCACGGTGAAACAGGGATTGAGCGCCGCGCTGGCGTCCTGGAAGATCAGGCCGATCTTGTTGCCGCGCAGGCGGCGGAACTCTGCCTCGGGCAGGCGGGTGAGTTCGCTGCCGCGGAAGCTCAGGCTGCCTTCGATCGCCACCTCGGGCGCCCGCAGCAGGCCGATGACGGCCATGGCCAGGGTGGACTTGCCGGCCCCGGATTCGCCGATCAGGCCCAGGCTCTCGCCCGGCTGGAGGGTGAGGTTGACCCCGTCCAGGACGGCGGCCTTGCCCCGGCGTAGGGTGAAGTCGCGCACCTCCAGCAGGGCCGGTTCTGGCAGTTCTTGTCGGATGACCGCGTTCATTTCGGTTCAGTCTCGTTGTGTTTGCGGGTCGAAGGCGTCGCGCAGGCCGTCGCCGACCAGGTTCAGGGCCACCAGCAGGATCGCCAGGGCCAGGCCGGGCACGCCGGAGATCCAGGGCGCCATGGTGATGAAGCCGCGCCCCTCGGCGATCATCAGGCCCCAGTCCGGGGTCGGCGGCACCACGCCGATGCCCAGGAAGGACAGGCCCGATTCGAGCAGGATGGCGATGCTCACGCGCATGCCGCCCTGGACCAGGATGGGCGACACCACGTTGGGCAGGACATGGCGCCAGATCACCTGCGCGGTCGGCACGCCCATCAGGCGTGCGGCCTCGATGTAGGGCTGGCTCTTGACCTGGAGCACGTCCGAGCGGGTCATGCGGGCGAACGGGCCGACGAAGGACAGGGCCAGGGCGTAGACCAGGTTCTCGGTGCCGAGGCCGAGCACGGCCATGAAGGCCATGGCCAGGATCAGCTCCGGGAAGGCCAGCAGGCCGTCGGTGAGGCGCATCAGCAGCCACTCGGTGCGGCCGCCGATGAGGCCGGCGGCGAGGCCGATGGCGACGCCGACCACCAGGCCCAGGGCGACCGAGGCGAAGCCGATGATCAGGGCCAGGCGGGCGCCGTAGAGCAGTCGCGAGTAGAGGTCCTGGCCGAATGAATCGGTGCCCAGCCAGTGCTCGGCGCTGGGACCCTGCATGGCCGCCATGAGGTCCTGGGCGGTCGGGTCGTGGCTGGCCAGCCAGGGCGCCAGCAGGGCGGCGACCACATAGAGGGCGAGGATGGCGAGGCCGACCAGGGCGGTGCGCTGCCGGGCGATCGGTTCGATGAAGCGTCGGCGCCAGCCGGCCGTCGTCGTCGGGTTGAAGGTTTCAGCGGGCATGTTCAGCGTCTCCGCAGCCGGGGGTCGAGGAACTGGTAGGTCTGGTCCACCGCCAGGTTGACGGCCACGAACAGCAGGCCGGTGATCATGATCCCGGCCTGGACCACGATGTACTCGCGGTTGAGCACGGCCGTGGTGACCATCATGCCGAGGCCGGGCAGGGCGAACACCACCTCGGTCATCACCGCGCCGCGCAGCATGCCGCCCAGTTGCAGGCCGATCACCGTGACCAGGGGCATCAGCACGTTGCGCATGCCGTGCACCCAGACCACGCGCCAGGCCGGCTCGCCGCGCGCCTTGGCGGCCAGGATGTAGGGCTGGCCGAGCACTTCCAGCAGGCTGGAGCGGGTGATGCGGGCGATCAGGCCGACATACCAGGCGCCCAGGGTGATGGCGGGCAGGACCAGGTGCCACAGGCCCTGCCAGAAATCCTCCCAGGGCGCGACGAAGCCGAGGGTCGGAAACCAGCCCAGGCCGACCCCGAACACCCAGATCAGGATGATGCCGAGATAGAAGCTCGGAAAGGCGTTGCCGCCGATGGCCAGGGCCGTCGCGGCGACGTC
>JBAZLW010000052.1:0-12303 GCA_041650095.1 Hydrogenophilaceae bacterium
AATTTGCCGGCGAAATAGTTCTGCCAGGTGCGTCGGGGCGGTGTGCCCGGCGCCGGCGGCACCGGCGCGAACTGCGGCGAGGTCTCATGCGCCTCGCTCGGGTCGGCCTTGTAGATGCGCACCCGGACGTCGTACCAGGCGGCCTGGCCGGTCACCGGGTCGGAGTTGGAGACGTGCGCGCCGGCCTCGTTGGGCGGCAGTTCCTCGGAGATCAGGTGGTTGAGCAGGAAGCCCTGCTTCGATTCGTTCGCCTTGGGATCGAGGTTCCAGGCCCCGGCCGCCTTGCCGATGGCGTTCCAGGTCCATACCGTGCCCGGCTCCACCGCCTCGGTCAGGCGCGCCATGCAGCGCACCTTGCCCCATTGCGACTCGACCCAGATCCAGTCGTTGTCGCTGATGCCGGCGGCGGCGGCGGTCTTCGGGTTCACATACAGGTAGTTGTAGGTGTGTATCTGGCGCAGCCAGGCGTTCTGGCTGTCCCAGGAGTGGTACATGGCCATCGGCCGCTGGGTCACCGCGTTGAGCGGGTACAGGTGCTTGTCGGACAGGCTGGCCTCGAGCGGCTCGTAATAGAACGGCAGCGGGTCGAAGTAGGTCTCGATGCGCTTCTTCAGATGCTCGGGCGGGCGCCGGCCGCTGCCCTTGCCCTGGGCGGCCAGGCGGAATTTCTGCAGCACCTCGGAATAGATGTGGATGTTGATCGGCTCGGCGTGCCGGGTCATGCCGTGGGCCTGGGCCCATTGCAGGTAGCCCTGGTTCCAGTTGCGCATGTACTGGTAGGACTTGGGCAGGTGGTAATGGAAGACGCAGTTGTTCTTCTCGTACATCTGCCACTGGTTCGGGTTCGGCTCGCCCTTCATGGACTTCTCGCCGCCCTTGCCGCGCCAGCCGGCCAGGAAGCCGATGCCGGAGCCGGGGGCGGTCTCGAAGTTGACGATGAAGTCGGGGTAGTCGCGGTACTTGCGCTTGCCTTCCTTGTCGACGAAGGCGGGCAGGTTCAGGCGCGTGCCCAGCTCGATCAGGACCTCCTGGAAGGGCTTGCACTCGCCGGTCGGCGGCACCACCGGGATGCGCACCGAGTCCACCGGGCCGTCGAACTCGGAGATCGGCCGGTCCAGCATGGACATGACGTCATGCCGCTCCAGATAGGTGGTGTCCGGCAGGACCAGGTCGGCGAAGGCGGTCATCTCGGACTGGAAGGCGTCGGCGACCACGATGAAGGGGATCTTGTAGCTGCCGTCCTCCTCCTTGTCGTTGAGCATCTGGCGCACCTCGACCGCGTTCATGGTCGAGTTCCACGACATGTTCGCCATGAAGATCAGCAGGGTGTCGATCTTGTACGGGTCGCCGCGCCAGGCATTGGTGATGACGTTGTGCATCAGGCCGTGCACCGAGAGCGGGTATTCCCAGGAGAAGGCCTTGTCGATCCGCACCGGGTTGCCCTGGTCGTCGACGAAAAGGTCGTCCGGATCGGCCGGCCAGCCCAGGGGCATGCCGTTGAGCGGGGTATCCGGCTGCACGCCCTCCGGCCCCTTGGGGGTCTTGGGACACGGGGGAATCGGGCGCGGGAACGGCGCCTTGTGGCGGAAGCCGCCCGGCCGGTCGATGGTGCCCAGGATGGACATCAGGATGCCCAGGGCGCGGATCGAGTGGAAGCCGTTCGAGTGGGCCGCCATGCCGCGCATGGCGTGGAAGGCGACCGGGTTGCCGGTGACGGTCTGGTGCTCGTTGTCCCAGACGTCGGTCCAGGCGATCGGCAGCTCGATCTTCTGGTCGCGCGCGGTAACGCCCATCTCGTGGGCCAGCCGCACGATGGTCTCGACCGGGATGCCGGTGATGCCGGCGGCCCACTCGGGGGTGTACTGGGCGACCCGCTCCTTGAGCAGCTCGAACGAAGTCTTCACCGGGGTGCCGTCGGGCAGGGTGAACTCGCCCAGCAGATAGGGATCGACGCCCGGGGTCATGGTCGACACCGGCCGGTTCATGTCGCGGTCCCACCAAAGCTTGTTCTGGGGATCGAAGCAGCCCTCCTCCGGCGGCACCTCGAAGCGCACGAACATGCCGTACTCGGGACTGCGCGGGTCCATGTTGACCAGCTCGGCGGCGTTGGAGTACTGGACCAGGAAGTCGCGGTCGTACAGGCCCTGCTTGATGATCTCGTGGATCAGGGCCAGGATCAGGGCGCCGTCGGTGCCCGGCTTGATCGGCACCCACTCGTCGGCGATGGCCGAGTAGCCGGTGCGTACCGGGTTGACCGAGATGAAGCGGCCGCCGTTGCGCTTGAAGTTGGCCAGGGCGATCTTCATCGGGTTGGAGTGGTGGTCCTCGGCGGTGCCGATCATCACGAACAGCTTGGCGCGGTCGAGGTCGGGGCCGCCGAACTCCCAGAACGAGCCGCCGATGGTGTAGATCAGGCCGGCCGCCATGTTGACCGAGCAGAAGCCGCCGTGGGCGGCGTAGTTGGGCGTGCCGAACTGGCGCGCGAACAGGCCGGTCAGGGCCTGCATCTGGTCACGGCCGGTGAACAGGGCGAACTTCTTGGGGTCGGTGGTGCGGATCTTGGCCAGGCGCTCTTCCAGGATGGCGAAGGCCTCCTCCCAGGAGATCGGCTCGAACTCTCCGGTGCCGCGCTCGGCACCGGGTTTGCGGCGCAAGGGCTGGGTCAGGCGGGCGGGCGAATACTGCTTCATGATGCCGCTGGAACCCTTGGCGCAGAGGACGCCCTGATTCAGCGGATGGTCGGGGTTGCCCTCGATGAAGCGCACCTCGCCGTTCTTCAGGTGCACCTTGATGCCGCAGCGGCAGGCGCACATGTAACAGGTGGTGGTGCGGACTTCCTCGTGCAGGGCCTGGCTATCGGTCATGGTATGAGCGGGTATTGAGTCCGGACAGGCAGCGGCGAATGCCGCCCCGAAAGGGACAAGCAAATTAACAATCGCTTATTTTCTCATTTACCCGCCGGCATTGAAACCCGCGGCCGGCGCCGGACGTAAAATCGGCGCATTGAAACCAAGCGACCCGCCATGGCACACGACCGACTCCGCCCGGATTCCATGACCCAACGCATCGGCGCCAGCCAATGGCGGGCCGCGCTCAAGCTGTTCCCCTATGTCTGGCAATACAAGCGCCGCGTGCTGATGGCCTTCGGCCTGCTGTTCGCCGCCAAGCTGGCCAACGTAACGGTGCCGCTGATGCTGAAGGAGATCGTCGACCATCTGCAGGAGCCGACCATCGCCCTGGCCCTGCCCATGCTGTTCATCGTCCTCTACGGCATTCTGCGCTTCGGCAACACCGGCCTGACCGAACTGCGCGACGCCCTGTTCGCCCGGGTGCTGCAGCGGGCCATGCGCGGCGTCATCTTCGACGTCTTCAAGCACCTGCACGCCCAGTCCCTGCGCTTCCACCTGGAGCGCCGCACCGGCGCGCTGGTCGCCGATATCGAACGGGGCGCCCGCTCGACCCGCTTCCTGATCAATTTCAGCCTGTTCAACATCGCGCCCACCTTGCTGGAAATCCTGATGGTGGCGGGCATCCTGTTCGTCAAGTACGACCCCTGGTTCGGCGGCATCACCCTGATGGCGCTGGTCGTCTACATCGTCTTTACCGTCGGGGTGACCAACTGGCGTTTGAAGTTCCGCCGCGCCATGAACGAGACCGACGCGGCGGCGAACGCCCGCGCCATCGACAGCCTGCTCAACTACGAGACGGTGAAGTATTTCAACAATGAGACCTTCGAATCCGACCGTCTGAACCGTGAGCTGCGCCAGGCCGAGGAGGCCGCGGTGCGCAGCGAGATCTCCCTGGCCTGGCTCAACGCTGGTCAGGCCTTCATCATCGCCATCGGGGTCACCGCCATGATGGGCCTGGCCGCCAAGGGCGTGGCGAACAAGAGCATGACCATTGGCGACCTGGTCCTGGTCAACGCCTACCTGCTGCAGCTGTTCATCCCGCTCAACTTCCTCGGCACCGTGTACCGGGAGATCCGCAACGCCCTGACCGACATGGAAAAGATCTTCGGCCTGCTGGCCCAGCCGTCCGAGGTTCAGGACAGCCCGAATGCCCGCCCGCTCCAGGTGGATCGCGCCGAGGTCCGCTTCGAGGCGGTCGATTTCGCCTACGATGCGCGCCGTTCCATCCTGCACTCTATCGACTTCGTCATCCCGGCCGGGCGCAAGGTCGCCGTGGTCGGCCCGAGCGGGGCCGGCAAGTCGACCCTGGCCCGTCTGCTGTTCCGCTTCTTCGATGTCAGCGGCGGCCGCATCCTGATCGACGGCCAGGACATCCGGCTGGCGACCCAGGACTCGGTGCGAGCAGCCATCGGCATCGTCCCGCAGGACACCGTGCTGTTCAACGACAGCCTGTACCACAACATCGAGTACGGCCGCCCCGGCGCCAGCCGCGAGGAAGTACTGGAGGCCGCCCGGGCCGCCCACCTGGACCGCTTCATCGAGGGCCTGCCGGACGGCTACGACACCCTGGTCGGAGAACGCGGCCTGAAACTTTCCGGCGGCGAGAAGCAGCGGGTGGCAATCGCCCGGACGATCCTGAAGAACCCGCCGATCATGGTCTTCGACGAGGCCACCTCGTCGCTCGACTCCGGCACCGAGCAGGCCATCCAGGAGGAATTGACCCAGATCGCGCGCAACCGCACCACCCTGGTCATCGCCCACCGGCTGTCCACCGTGGTCGACGCCGACGAGATCCTGGTGCTAGCGGGCGGCCGGATCATCGAACGCGGCAGTCATGGCGAACTGATGATCCAGGATGGGCACTATGCCGAGATGTGGCGCCTGCAACTGCGGGAGGAACAGAAGTTTCCGGCTTAGCCGGATAGCGCAGAAATGACAAAGGCCGTCGAAAGACGGCCTTTGTGGTGTTGGTGGGAGGTGGGGGATTCGAACCCACGACCAATTGGTTAAAAGCCAACTGCTCTACCAACTGAGCTAACCTCCCGTTTGGAGGGGGCGGATTATTTCAAACATCTGCCCCCCCAGTCAACCTATCAATAGGTCACGGTCTTGCGCGAGCGGGGTCTATTGGCGGCCGGCTCGCTCTTGCTCTTGCTACGGTTCACGGTCGGCTTGCTGTAGGAGACCGGCTGCACCAGCGAGGCAGCCGTTTCAGCGCCAACCGGGGCATTGGCTACATCAGTGTTTTTTTTTGAGCCCCAGTTATCCATGAAGGCCAACACCTTGCTGATCTTCACTTGGCCGGGGATAAACATGACGATCTCGCCATTGGGATCGTACAGGTAGGAAGTGGGATAGAAATCCACCGGGCCAACCTGGCGAAACGGGCTGTCCGGATTGCGGCGAGTGCCGCCGGCGACAACCGACTGGAAATCCATGCCGTGACTCTTGACCGCTTCGCGGACCACATTTTCATCCGGGCCGTAATCGAGACCGATGCCGATCACCACGAAATCCTTGCGCTTGTTCATGTCGTTCAGGGCGGGCACTTCGACCCAGCACAACGGGCACCAAGGCGCCCAGAAGTTCACCAACACCCACTTACCCTTGTAATCGGACAACTGTATGGGCTTGCCACTGATATCCGTGAACTGGAAGTTGATGGCCTTGGTGGATTCCTCGGCATAACCTGCGGATGACAGCGAGAAGGCCAGACCGGCCAGCAACAGCAACAGCGTTTTACGCATTACGATCCTTTCTTGCCTTCTCTACAGGATTACCCTACTACCTATCTAAAGAATAGTATCAGGCCTCGCGCATCAGTAGATAGTATTGCACCTTCATCGTGACCGCCGCCCCGGCAATGATGCCGAACAGGACCACGAAAGACCCTAATGCCAGAGTAGACACACCGGTCACGCCTTGGCCTATGGTGCAGCCCATGGCGGTGACGCCGCCATAGCCCATCAGGGCCGCGCCAATGATGTGGCGGAACATGTCCTGCGGGGAATTGAAATATTCCCAGCGGAAGGTACGGTTGAATACCGAATACAGGAGCGAACCAATCACCACGCCGAACACGCAGGCAATGCCAAATGTGACATGTTTGTCGTTCCAGTAGGCCCAGAGGTCCATGGTGTAGCCCAGGGGACCGACGAAGGTCATCGATTCGGCCAATTTGGAATCGGTGCCGACGTAGGCCATCTCCATGAATTCGTTCTCGGCCAGGCCGATCTTGCCGGTGACATACCAACCGCCGACAACCACCAGGCCGACCACGAGACCCGCCGTGATGTTGTCCGGATTGCCGCGGAATTCCTTGTTGGCGAAGACGAATATCAGGATGGCCAGGGCCAGGACGCCCGCCACCATCATGTGCGCCTGGGGGTCGCCATGCTGGAACAGACTGGGCAGGGTCTGCATGTGTTCAAACCGGATAGTGAACATATCCAGGCGCAACACCTTGTCGGTGAAGACGCGGAAGACCCCGTTCATGCTGACCAGCGCGGAATAGCCGAGGAACAGGAACACCACCACCGACTTGAGGTTGCCGCCGCCCAGGCGCACCAGGGTACGCTGGCCGCAACCGCCGGCCAGGGTCATGCCGACGCCGAAGCTCAGACCGCCGACCAGCGCCGCCAACCAATGGAAGGTTTCCCGGGTGTAATAGGTCTTGCTGATGTCGAGATCACCGAGATAGACCAGGATGCCGGTGCCCAGGATAGCCACGGCGATCGCCAGCAGCCAGGCGCGCATACGGCCCCACTCATCCATGTTCACGACATCAGAAACGGCCCCCATGGTGCAGAAACTGGTCTTGTTGGCGACATAGCCAAACACCAGCGCCAAGGCGAATCCCAGCCAGGCCACCAACTGTGCCGTGTTCTCGGCTCCTTCCATCTCTGTCTCCTATTTTCGAGTATGTAGTATTTGTTACAGTCGCGGGATTATAGGTTGAATCAGTGGCCTGGCAATCCTTGCCGATACCGGGTGGCATCCGGGATGCCGGACTCAATGAAGCCCTGCCGGCGGAAGCGGCAGGAATCGCAGACGCCGCACGCCCGGCCCTCTGCGTCGGCCTGATAGCAGGACACCGTGAGGGAATAATCGACCCCGAGCCGGCTGCCGAGCCGGATGATGTCGGCCTTGCTGAGGTCGATCAGCGGCGCCCTGATGACCACCGGGCGGCCTTCCACGCCGCGCTTGGTGGCCAGGTTGGCCACCTGCTCGAAGGCCTTGATGAATTCCGGCCGGCAATCGGGGTAACCGGAATAATCGACGGCGTTAACCCCGAGGAAGATGGCATCGGCCTCAAGCACCTCGGCCCAGCCGAGCGCGAGCGACAGCATGACGGTATTGCGGGCCGGCACATAGGTCACCGGGATGCCCTCGCTCGGTGCCGTTGGCACGGCGAGATCGCGGTCGGTCAGTGCCGAACCGCCGAACTGGCCCATGTCCAGATGCACCACGCGATGCCCGGCGGCCCCCAGTTGCAGAGCCACCGCTTGTGCCGCCGCCAATTCGGAACTATGGCGCTGACCGTAATCCACGCTCAGGGCATAACAGTCGAAACCCTCCTGCCTGGCTACCGCCAGGGTCGTCGCGGAATCGAGGCCGCCCGACAGCAGCACCACCGCCCGCGGCTTGCCCGAGTCCGCCTTCATCTGCCTTGCTCCTCGCCCCATAGCAATTTATGCAACTGTATCTGCATGCGCACCGGCAAACCATCGCGCAATATCCACTCGGCCAGATCGCGCGCGGCCAGCCGGCCATGGACCGGGGAGAACAGGACCTCGCAACGCTCGGCAATCCGGTATTGCGCCTGTATCCCGGCGGCCCAGCGGTAATCCGCCTCGTCCAGCAGGACGAACTTCACCTCGTCCCGCTCGCCGAGCAGGTCGAGATTGGCCCACAGGTTACGTTCGACCTCGCCCGAACCCGGCGTCTTGACGTCGACGATACGTGACACCCGCGCGTCGACCTGGCCGACATCGAGCGCGCCACTGGTCTCCAGGGCAACGTCGTAACCCGCGTCGCAAAGCGCGGACAACAGTGCCTGGCAGGCCCTCTGGGCCAGCGGCTCGCCGCCGGTGACGCAGACATGGCGGGTCGGATAGGCGGCCACGGCGCTAACGATCTCGGCCAGGTCCAGCCAACGGCCACCCTGGAAGGCATGCGTGGTATCGCAATAACCGCAGCGCAACGGGCAACCGGTCAGGCGCACGAACACGGTCGGCAACCCCATGCGCCGGCCCTCCCCTTGCAGGGAGAAAAATATCTCGCTGATACGCAGACGGGGATCGGACACTTACCTGAACAGCGTCAGTATCTTCTTCGCCAATTCGGCGGACCGGGTGGCCGGATACTTGACGCTGACCTCTTCCAGCAGACGCCGGGCCTCTTCGGTCTGGCCCAGTTGGATATGGGCGCGCGCCATGTTGACCATGGCATCCGGCACCTTGGCATGCTGCGGATAATCCCTCAACAGGCGCTGTTGGGTGGCGACTGCGCTCCTGTGATCGCCTCGGGCGAAATAGGTCAAAGCCAGCCAGTAACAGGCATTACCCGCCAGCGAGCTGCTCGGATACTTGTCCATGAAGGCGTTGAAGGCGTTGATCGAGCCGGCATAATCGGCGGCCTTGAACAGGTTCAGGCCGGCCTCGTAGGCGCGTGTTTCCGCTTCCGGGTCCACTGGCGGCGGCGGGGCCGGGACCTCGACTGCATGCGCCGCCACCGCGACGACGGGGGTGGGGACGGGAGCGGCGACAGGCCGGCTGGCCTGGGCGCGGATCTCCTTTAGACGCTCGTCGAAATCGGCCAGCACTTCCTTCTGGCGCGTGTCCGCCAATTGCTGGCGATGCGCCAGTTCATCCTGCGCCCCGCGCAATCTGGCGACTTCGGACTTGATGGCTTCGACCTGATTGAGCAGGCTCAGCAAGCCTTGGTTTTTAGCCTGGTCTTCCAGTTTATCCAGTCGCGCGGACAGGCTGTCCAGCGTCACCAGCGGGCGCAGAGGCGCCTCCGCGGCCGGCGACGGATCGGCAACCGCCACGGAGGCCAGCGCCAACAGCGCGAAGCCGAATATCCTGCGCAAGGCCGTCATTCACCCAGATAGTGGATCTCGGCACGCCGGTTCTGTTTCCAGGCCGTCTCATCATGGCCCTCCGAAACCGGCTTTTCCTCGCCCAGGCTGACTGTTTCCACCTGATCGCTCTTCACCCCCATCAGGGTCAGCGCCTGTTTCACGCTCTCGGCGCGGCGCTGGCCCAAGGCCAGGTTGTAATCGCGGCTGCCGCGTTCGTCGGTGTGTCCCTGCAGGATGATCCGGGCGGCCGAATTGCCCTTCAGGAATCCGGCATGGCCTTCGATCAGGCCGCGGAACTCCTCACGAATGGCATCGCTGTCGAAATCGAAATAGATGATCCGTTTCGAGAGCGGATTATTGGGATCCTTCAGCATGGCCGCCTGTTCCGGCGACACGCCGACCACCGAGGAGCGGCCCGATTGAGTGCCCTGCAGGTTCGCTGCCATCTCGCGGCCGTCGCCGCTGCCTACGGCCGGCAGTGCCGCCGTCTCCACGCCCTGGCTGCTCGCGCCTGTCGCCCCCTGGGCCGCAGACCCGGTGGTCGCGGCGCCGCGTTCCTCGATCGGGACATCGGAAGTGCCGGTCAACTCCTTCAAATCCGCGCAGCCTCCCAGGAACAGCACGGCCAGCACCAAACACACGCGTTGAATCTTGTTCATGGCTTCCCCCTGAATCAGGTTGTTCGAGAACCGGGGCGGCCGGCTCGGAAAATATGAGAAATCTGCATTATTGGCGTCTTCATCGCTGCACCGTCATGGCGCCCAGGCCGGCTCACGCAGGTCGCCCGGTATGGTCAGCCGCTGCTTGACCCTGCCATCCACGCTCACCGTAGCCAGCACGCCCCTGCCATTGACCATCGTGGCGTAAAGAATATTCCGGCTGTTGGGGGCAAAGCTGGGCGACTCGTCGAATTGGGTATTGGTCAGCACCTGGGTCTGGCCGTTCTCGAGGTCCAGAACGGCGACATGGAAGCTGCCCCCGTCACGGCGGACATAGGCCAGGTATTTGCCATCCGGCGAGATGGCCGGCGAGACGTTGTAGGCACCCTCGAAGGTCATCCGATTGGCCTCGCCGCCTTCAACCGGCATACGGTAGATCTGCGGGCTGCCGCCACGGTCGGAAGTGAAATAGAGCCACTTGCCGTCCGGGCTGAAGGCCGGCTCGGTCTCCAGCGCGCCCCCCTTGCTGAGCCGCCGGGCATCCCCGCCATCGGCGCTGATCAGGTAGAGCTGGGCAATGTCATCCTTCGACAGCGAGATGGCCAGCTTACTGCCGTCCGGCGACCAGGCCGGCGAATAGTTGGAACCGCGGAAATTGGCCACCGCCTTGCGCCGGCCGTCGGTCAGGCTTTGCACGTAGACGACCGGCTTTTTATGCTCGAACGAGACATAGGCCAGCTTGGCGCCGTTGGGCGACCAGACCGGCGAGATGATCGGCTCCGGCGAACGCACCACCGTGAAGGCATTGACGCCATCGGAGTCGGCCACCTGCAACTCATAGCGACCGTTGTGCTTCAGGATATAGGCGACCCTGCCGCTGAAATTGCCGGGTTCTCCGATCAGCTTTTCATGCACCAGATCGGCGATCTTGTGCGCGATGGCCCGATTCAGGGTGGCCGGCACCAGATAGCTGAAGCCGGCCAGCTGGGTCTTGCGCACCACGTCGTAGAGCCGGAAGCGGATGTCCAGCCGGCCATCGGCCGCCTTGCTGACCTGACCGACTACCAGGGCATCGGCACCGCGGGCGCGCCACTGGGCATGATCGACGGCCTGCGCCTCGCCCGGCTTGCCCAGGCCGTTGCTGTCGACCAGCTTGAACAGGCCGCTGCGACTCAGATCGGCCCGGATGATCTCGGCCGGATCATCACCCGACGCGCCCGCCGGCAGAAAGGGTGCAATCACCAGCGGAATACGGTTGGCGGCGGCGCCGACGATCTCGATGGTCATGCCGGCCTGGGCATGACCGGGCAGCACGGCAGCCAAAAACGCACACGCGGTGGCCAACAATCGGAAGAAATAGGACATGTATGAATCGCCTGCCATTTGAGCCCGCATATTATCACCCCATCCGTTTCCGCCCTACCCTGGCAGTTACGGCGTTCAATGGGACTTTGTCAGTCAGGCCGGAATTTAAGTTCCAGGCCGTCACGGAATGCCGCCGCCGCGTCCCGATCGGGTGGCAGGGGCAGGGGCGAAGCCTTGAGGATGGCGCTCTCGACCGCCCGGTCGTAGGCAGGCTGGCCGCTCGACTTGACCAGAGTGGCGCGCGTCACCTCGCCGTTCGGCAGCAAATCGACCCGGTAGACCGCCTCCGGCTTGCCATTCAGGGTGGGCGGGTTGATCAACAGGCCCTTGATCTTCAACTGGATGCGGCCCTTGTATTCGTCCACCGCCTTGAGCCGGGCGGACACCGCCGCCTGCTGCTGGATTGCCTGGGTCTCGGCGGCCAGTTCGTCGTCCATCGCCGCGGCCAGCTGTTCCTCCATCGCCTTGCGGGCCTTTTCCTGGGCCTGACGCTTCACCTCCGCGGCCTTGCGCGCCTCCTCGCGCCTGACCTGCAATTGTCTTTCTTCCTGCACCATACGTTCCTGTTCTGCGCGCTGCATTTCCTCCTCCAGCTTGCGGCGGCGCTCGGCGTCCTGGCGTTTCCGGTCCTCTTCCAGGCGCTGTTTCTTCAACTCGTCCTGGTGTTTCTTCTCTTCTTCCGCCTGACGCTTCTTCTCGGCCGCCTTTTTCTCCTTCAGCGCAATGTCGGCCTTTCTTTCCGGCGGCGCGGCTTTCGGCAGATCCGCAGGCTTGGGCGGTGGCGGCTTCACCGGCAACGGCTTGACCGGCTCGGGCGCTGGCGCCGGCTCGGGTGGCAACGGTGCCGGCGGCGCTGGCGCGGTCGGCAGGGCATTCCAGAGGTCGGCATAGACGGGCACATGCGGCAGCGTCTTCCAGGACACCCCGAACACCAGGGCCAGGAAGAAGAACAGGTGCACCAGCAGGGCCAGGCCGCCGGCAGACAACTGGTCGCGCGCCACCGCCCGGTTCACGGCTCGGCGGGCTTCACCAGCAGGCCGACGCGCGCCACACCCAGGCGCTGCAGGGTATCCATCACCCGCATGACCGATTCGTAACGCACCGACTTGTCGGCCGAGATCACCACCGGCCGGTCGGGGTGGTCCTTTTGCAGCTTGCGCACGGTACTGCTCAGGGCGACCTCGGAGATGGCCTCGCCCTCGCCGGCGTCGGCGCGGTCGCGGATCAGCAGGGAGCCGTCGGCACGGATCATCACCTCCAGCGGGGCCTCCGGCGCCTGGCTGCT